>JALRFZ010000640.1 GCA_023253615.1 Verrucomicrobiales bacterium
CCGCCATCGCCTCGATCTCGGGCGTGATCTTGGTCACAATCTCAAAGCGTTCGGCGGTCGGATCTTCTTTCGGGTTGGCCGAATAGAACCCATCCACCTCCGACAGCAAAATCAACTGATCCGCCCCAACCGTGACCGCGATTTGCGCCGCCAGTCGGTCGTTGTCGCCAAAGCGGATGTCATCCGTCGCCACGGTGATGAAAAGCCAGGGCTACGCCACCGGCCAGTTCGGCAAGAACCACCAGGGCGACCGCGACGAGCACCTGCCCACGATGCATGGATTCGACGAATTCATCGGCAGTCTCTACCATCTCAATGCCGAGGAAGAGCCCGAGCAGCGCGACTACCCGCGCGACATGAAGCTCGCCAACGGGAAGACCTTCCTCGAGCAGTTCGGTCCCCGCGGCGTGCTCAAGTGCATCGCCGACGGCAAAGGAGGCCAGACCATCGAGAACCTCGGACCGCTCACGAAGAAGCGCATGGAGACCATCGACGAGGAGACCCTCGCCGCGGCCAAGGACTTCATCAAACGCCACCATGAGTCGGGAACGCCCTTCTTCTGCTGGTGGAACGGCACCCGCATGCACTTCCGCACCCACGTGAAGGAGGAGAACATCGGCATCAGCGGCCCCAGCGGCGACGAATACCACGACGGCATGGTCGAGCACGACGGGCACGTGGGTGAACTACTGAAGCTCATCGACGAGCTCGGCATCGCCGACAACACCATCGTCCAGTACTCCACCGACAACGGCCCCCACTACAACACCTGGCCCGACGCCGGCACCACGCCCTTCCGCGGCGAGAAGAACTCGAACTGGGAAGGCGCTTTCCGCGTGCCCTGCTTCGTGAAATGGCCCGGCAAATGGCAGGCCGGCGTGACCGTGAACGGCATCGTCTCGCACGAGGACTGGCTCCCGACCTTCGCCGCCGCCGCAGGCGCGACCGACATCAAGGAAAAACTCCTTACCGGTGTCGAGCTCAACGGCCGCACCTACAAAAACCACATCGACGGCTACGACCTCAATGACTACCTCGCGGGCAAATCGGACAAATCCCCCCGCGAGCAGTTCATCTACGTGAACGACGGTGGCGAAGTGGTCGCGATCCGCGTGGGCGACTGGAAGGCCACCTACCTCGAGAACCGCGCCGAGCAGCTCCAGGTCTGGCGCGAGCCTTTCGTGCATCTGCGCCTGCCCCTCCTCTTCAACCTGCGCCGCGACCCCTTCGAGAAGTCGCAGCACAACTCGAACACCTATCACGACTGGATGATCGACCGCGCCTTCGTGCTCGTGCCTCTCCAGGCCGTGGCGAGCAAGTTCCTCCTGACGATGAAGGAATACCCCCCGAGCCAGACCCCCGGTGACTGGAGCCTCGACACCCTCGAGAAGCAGATCAAGGCGATGTCGCCTCCGGTGAAGTGATTTCAACGATCGCCGGACGCCGTCATTCGCGGTGTCCGGCGTTTCTGCTTCCACCGCTCCGCCTCCCATGAAATCCGCCCTCTCCCTCGTGCTGCTTTTCCTTGGCCTCGCCTCGTCCGCCACCGCCGCCGATCCCCTTCCTTCGTGGAATGAAAGCGGTTCAAAACAGGCCATCCTCGACTTTGTCGAAAAGGTCACGACGGAGGGGCCGGACTTCGTGCCGGTGCCGGAGCGCATCGCTGTCTTCGACAACGACGGCACCCTCTGGGCCGAACAGCCGATGTATTTCCAGGCCTTCTACATCTTCGACCGGATCAAGGCCCTCGCCCCGCAACACCCCGAATGGGCGACGGAGGAGCCCTTCGCCTCCGTCCTCAAAGGCGACTACAAAGGCGCCCTCGCCGGCGGAGAGCACGGCCTCCTTGCCATGGCCGCGGCCACCCACGCCGGTCTCGCCGCGGACGAATTCGCCAGGTCGGTCGATGAATGGCTCGCCACCGCCAGACATCCCTTCACCGGCAAAGCCTATACCGACATGGTTTATCAACCCATGCTCGAGCTGCTCGATTACCTGAGGGCGAACGGATTCAAGACCTTCATCGTCTCCGGCGGGGGAATCGATTTCATGCGCCCGTGGACCGAGCGCGTCTACGGCATCCCGCCCGAGCAGGTCGTCGGATCCAGCCTCAAGGCCGCCTATGAAGTGCGCGATGGAAAACCGGTCATCGTGAAGCTGCCCGAGCTCGACTTCATCGACGACAAGGCCGGCAAACCCGTCGGCATCCACCAGCACATCGGTCGGCGACCCATTTTTGCGGCGGGCAATTCCGACGGCGATTTCGAGATGCTCGAATGGACCACC
>JALRFZ010000652.1 GCA_023253615.1 Verrucomicrobiales bacterium
GCTCAAGCCCGACACCCATCTCACCGATGTGCTCGAAGACCGGAATGGCGATCTCCTCGTCATCGACACCGGCGGCTGGTTCCGCAACGGCTGCCCGACCTCGCAGATCGCGAAGCCCGAAGTCGCCGGCACGATCTACCGCATCGCGAAGAAGGACGTACCCTATCAGGCACCGACCTACCCCGACTGGGAAAAGCTCACCGCCGAGCAAGTCTCGCATTTTCTGAACGCGCCGGAGGATTGGCTGCGAGAACGGGCCATCACCGAACTCGCCGTGCGCGGTGCGCCCGCCATGCCCGAACTCGAGCGCATTCTCACCGGTGGCGAAGCGGACACCACCGCGCGCATCAACGCGGTCTGGACTCTGGCGCGGATGAAATTCTCGGAATCCACCGACCTCATTTACGGTGCCCTCACCGATCCAGACGCCGCTGTCCGCCAGACCGCCTGCAACGCCCTCGCCGTGACGCGCACCTGGCAGATCGTGGCCGCGAACCAGCCTGCCGAGCGCGCCATCGAACTCGAGCGCAACAAGACCCTTTCCGGCGCCCTCGCCGGTATCGTCCGGGGCGATGAGTCGCCCGTCGCCCGTGCCGCCGCGGCCGCGCTCGGTCGCATGGGCGAGGCGCGTGCCATCGGCGCGCTCACCGGACGACTCGGTCGCAGCGAAGGAGATCGCTTTCTCGAGCACGCCCTCATTTACGCCCTCATCGAGATCGATGATTTCGACGCCACACGCGAAGGGCTGAAGTCGGAGGATCCCGCCGTGATCTCCGGCACCCTGCGCGCCCTCGATGGCATGGCCTCCTCCAGGCTCGAAGTCCTCGACGTGATTCCCCATCTCGAATCCACGGTCGCAGCCCTGCGCGAAACGGCCCTCTCCATCGCCCTCGGCCATCCCGAATGGGATGCCGCTCTCGCCAACGCGTTTTTCGCCTGGGATGGCACTCTCGACGAAACACGCCGCTCCATCCTGCGCCGCGTCATCCCGGCGCATGCGACGTCTCCACCCATGATCGACTACCTCGGCAGCCTCGTCACCTCCGATGATGAGACCCATGTTTCGCTCTCACTCGAACTCATCGGGCTCGCTCCCGGCATCCCCTTCCAGGAGGAATGGACTCCGGTTTTCGAGCGCGTCCTCCAAACCGATGCGGAGACGGGGACTCTCTCCGCGGCACTTGAAGCGCTCGTTGCCACCCGGACGGATCGCTTTCATCCCGTGCTCGAATCGATCTGCCGCGATCGCGGGCGGGACGCCGGGGTGCGCCTCGCAGCCGCCCGGGCCCTCCTTTTGCCGAAATCCACCATCCCCGCGGCCGCTTTCGAAGTCACCCGGGAGATCCTCGAATCCGGTGGCCACGCCGAATACCGAGGCAAGGCCATCGACCTGCTCGCCCACGCCACCCTTTCCGCCAAGGAACGCGACCTCCTGGCGTCGCTCTTGAAAGATTTCGGCCCGATGGAGTGGGGATCGTTTCCAGACCTGTTCCGCGCCATCGACACGCCGGATCAGGCAGGGATCGTGGCGGCCGCACTCGTTGCCTCCCCTGTCATCGGCAATTTCGAGACCGGAATGCTGCGGCAGCGCTTTGAAAAACATCCCGATGCCCTCGCAAAAATCGACGGTCGGCTCGCCGCCCTCGACTCCGAGCGATCCGGCCGAAACGAGAAGCTGGAGACCCTCGCCGCCTCCATCGCCCATGCCAATCCGGAGGAGGGAGCGAAAATCTTCCTGGCCGGCAAGGGCGCCTGCCTCGTCTGCCATCGCGTCGGAGAGACAGGAGGAGAAATCGGACCCGACCTCACCACGATCGGCCGCATCCGCACCGCCCGCGATCTCTATGAGTCCGTCCTTTTCCCCAGCGAGTCGATCGCGAGGGATTTCGAGACCTACGAAATCGGCGTCAAATCCACCGGACAAATGCGCGTCGGACTCATCCACGGACAAACCGCGCGCGGACTTGAGCTCGTCAGCCTCAGCGGACAGAAGGAATCAATCCCCCACGAAGACGTTGCTTCCCTGCGCCGGATCCCGATGTCGCTGATGCCCATGGGCCTCGAGCAGACGCTCACCGCGGAAGAACTCCGCGACCTTGTCGCATGGCTGCTCCAACAAAAGTAAGGCGGGTCACTTCACGCCCGTCGCGAAGCGCTCGCGGAACTGGTTCGTGACACGGATCTCCAGCTTGTCTTCATTGTCCCACGAGAGCGAAGCCATCGTCGCCGGGTGGCTCTGGTGTTCGAAAAGAACAACGCCGTTCTTGACGATGCGCACCCAGATGCCCTTGATGGAATCCCTCGAATACTCCCTCTCGCCACGGGTCGGAACATATTCGTAAGTCTGAAGCTGCAGGGGCGGGGTATCAAATTCGATCTCGTCGTTGAAATGCATTTCCGGCAGGTCCACGAGCTGGCCGTCCTGCTGGTTCGCGCCCTTTCCGGGCGACACCACCGTTTTGACGAACTCCACCTCGTCGTCATAGACGATGCGATATTCCAACTGGGCTCCCGTCAGAAGATTGCGGGTGAGATTGGTCACCTTCACGCGATAGGACCAATCAGCCGTTTTCAAGTCGCGGCCCGCGGTCATGAACGTGCTGGAATCAACCAGGGTTTTCGTCGCCGTGACCGCGAAATTGAAAGCCACCGCTCCCGGAGCCCGCTCCATCCACTGACGCACCCGTTCACCGGAGTAATTGTCGAGGTTCGCGATCGGCACCACGAACTGCCTGCCATCGCCGACCCGCTCGATCGTCACATTCTCCCCCGTGGCGGAGATCAGCTTCGCCTCGAGCTCTTGTCCTGCGACGCTGCGCAAGGTCATCACCGCGTCAGGAGCCGACGGAGCATGGAGCGCCTTCGGATCGACGGCGGCGACCTTCCTCGTTTGCTCTTTCTTGGCCGGGTCCACTGCCTGCGCCTGCGCCCAGAAGGGCACGAGCAGGACGAGAGCCGGTAAGATCCATTGCCGGGCCGGACACGACCCATTGGCGTGAATTGGGGGATGCGGTTTCCTTTTCACAGGTGAAAGGTCCGCCCGAAAACCGCCCCTAACAATGGCGTTAAGCCGCATCACACGATCACGGGCCATTTTTTCCAAAGAATTGGACCAAACACGCCCAAAGGCCCCGCAAACAGCCCGGAATCATCGCGAAAACGACTCAAGGACTACAGACCCTGCGGTCCTGCTTTAGCACCGCGGCAACCCCGCCGCAAGCCATCGACCGAATTCCCGTTTGAGCTCGCCGAATGGCCTACCCTCCCATCACCTCCTTCTGCAAATCGCGCAG
>JALRFZ010000671.1 GCA_023253615.1 Verrucomicrobiales bacterium
CTTCTCCGGGAAAAGCGGAACGGACATGTTGGAGGTGATCTCCGAACTCGAGGCCTTGCTGGACACACTCTCGCTCCTCGCCCGGGCCGAGACCGGACCGCGGCGTTCGCGGGAGGTCGTCAATCTGGAAGCGAGTCTCGCCGAGGCGATCGCCCGATTCCAATCGGAGATCGAGGCGCGCGGAATCAGACTCGATCTACGGGTGGAGCCCGGTAGATTCCTCAGCGACCCCGTGCTCTGGCGGGCCATCTTGCAGAACCTCATCGGCAACGCCGTCTCCTATGCACCTCGCGATGCGCTCGTCACGGTGCGGGCTTCTCCTGAGAAGTTGGTCGTCTCCAATCCAGCACCTGATCTCGAACCGGAGGATCTTCCTTACCTGTTCGATCGATTCTGGCGCAAATCGGAATCCCGCAGCGGCAAGGGGCATGCGGGGCTCGGACTATCCGTGGTCCGCGCCTCTGTCGATGTGCTCGAGGGCACGTGCCGGGCCTCCCTCGATTCGGGGATTCTCACTCTCGAGATTGTCTGGTGACGGGAGCGGTCATCGGATCATTCCGCTTTCAGCCCGAAAGACCCGTGCCTGCGCAGCACCTCCGCCGTCCCGGGCGGCAGAAGGTCGCCCCAGCCCGGCTCATCCGCCTGAATCTTCGCTTCGACGAGCTGGGTGGCGAGTCCGACGGCCGATTCCTCCCAGCCGGCCAGACCGATGAGGAGCCGGTTTTCGAGGAGGTAATCGTAGAGACCGCGCAGTCCCGGGGCGACCTGGAAATTTTTCGCCGTCACCAGCACCCCCGAGGTCACGTCGCGGCGCGGATAGAGATAGAGGCGCACGCCGCTCTTGAAGAGGCGGCCGAGGGCTTCGAGGATGCCGCCGTCGAGGTGTTCGTGGTTCGCTTCGGTGAAAAGGGCGGAGAGCTCCGTCGTCCCCAGGGCGAGACCGACCATCTCCCGCGTGTAGCGATGAAAGTAGGAGCTGAGCCGGAAGTAATCGTTGTAGTTCGTGATAAGGGCGTTTTGTCCCAGGGCCGCGAGCACGTCGAGCCGGGCGAGAAGGTCGGCGTCGTTCGTCTTGCCCTCGTGCTGCAGCACGTTCAGCGGGATCTCCGCGAGGGTGATGAATTCCTTGCCCGCGTTCGCCGGCTCCTGCGCGAACTGGGCGCGCGCGCACTGGAGCATGTCCGCATGCGTCAGGGTGAACGGGTGGAAGCGGCCCCGCATCGTCAGGACCGGCTTTTTCCGGAGGATCTCCGAGGGCTGCACCACGCCCGAGGGCGAAAAGAGCACCGCATTCGTCAGCTGGTGCTCCACCAGCCGGAAACTCATGAGCCGGTTGTCGACCGAGGCATAGGCGTGCCCGTCGAACTTGATCATGTCGACCTCGATGCGGTTCGTGGTGAGATCGTCGGCGAGGGTTGCGATGATCGTCTGCGAGTCGGCACCCTGCTGGGTCGCGGCGAAGATCAGATTCACCCCCACGATGCCGAGCGCCTCCTGCTGCAGTACGGCCTCGCGATCCCACATGCGGACGTGGGCGATCACGGTCGAGGGTGCCTCGCGCGGCGAGGTCTGGAAGCGGATCCCCATCCAGCCATGGGCTTCGTTCGTGCCGGCGTAATTCCGGATCGCGACAGTGTTGGCGAAGACAAAAAAGCGCGTCTGATCCCCCCGGGTCGCATCGAGCCTTTCCAGGAGGAGGCTCCACTCGTGCTCCAGCATGGTGCGGAGCCGTTGCTCGCAGACATAGCGGTCGGCGTGACCATAGATCGCGTCGCTCACCTGCATGTCGTAGGCCGACATGCTCTTGGCCACCGTTCCCGAAGCCCCGCCCACCCGGAAAAACCAGCGCGCCACCTCCTGTCCCGCCCCGATCTCGGCAAAGGCCCCGTAGGTGACGGGATCGAGATTGATCTGCAGCGCTTTCTGGTGGGTCGTGGGGGTATCGGTTTCCATGGAGGCTTTCAGAGTCGCAACATCGATGCCATCGGATCGCGCGGGGAGGGGTGCAAGCAGGATTTTCTGTAAACTCGGTCTGAAAATGGGCGCCCGACTCACCGCAGACACCCCTTGACCCCGGGCCGGAATCTGTGAAATGATCGGAAACGTCCCCGATCCCGCGGGGTTCCTTTCCCGCCCCTCCTTCATGCCCGCCTTCACCTACACCGCCATCGATCCGACCGGGAAAAAGGTCTCGGGCAGCGTCGTGGTGCGGAACAAGGCCGAAGTCTACCGCGAGCTCGAGTCGAAATCCCTCACCCCCGTCGTCGTCGATCAGGCCGCCGAGGCCGCGCCGGGGAAGACGGGCAAAGCCGGCAACGGGGATGCCAAAAGCGGAGGCGCCGCCAAATCACGGCGCGGCGTGCGCCTGAAACGGCAGGAACTCGTTCTCTTCACCGAAGAACTCGCCGACCTCCTCGATGCCGGGATGAATCTCGAGCGCGCCCTCAAGATCCTGCAGGAGCGGCAGGCCAACGCCTCGATCCGCGAAGTCTCCGGCTGCCTCCGCGAGGAGATCCGCGAAGGGACGCGCTTTTCCAAGGCCCTCGCCATCGCCTCGCCCTCCTTCGACGAGCTCTACGCCAGCCTTGTCGCCGCCGGCGAGGCGAGCGGCTCGCTCCCCGAGATCCTGCGACGTCTCGTCGTGAACCTGAAGCAACTTTACAACCTGCAGCGCCGCACCGTCGGGGCGATGATCTATCCGATCACCGTGATGCTCGCGGGCATGGTCCTGCTCTTTGTCTTCAGCACCGTGCTGATGCCCTCGCTCAGCAAGATGATGGAAAAGACCGGGTCGGAGCTGCCTCTCGTCACCGAGCTGCTCATCAAGTTCACCGACTTCATGGGCGCGTGGTGGTGGCTCATCCTCGCCATCGGCATCGGGCTCGCCGTCGGCTTCCGCGTCCTCATCGCCACGCCTCTGGGGCGGGAATGGTGGGACGGCTACAAAATGAAGCTGCCCGCCTTCGGTCCCGTCATTCTCGGCCGCTTCTACGCCCAGTTCTGCCACACCATGGCGAACCTCTCCGCGAACGGCGTGCCGCTCCTCAACGGACTGCGACTCGTCACCCGCGGAACGCCGAATCTTTACATCCGCGCCCGCCTCGAGAAAGTCGTCGCCGATGTCGGCGAGGGCACCAGTCTCGCCCGCTCCATGGAAAAGACCGGCTCCTTCCCCGAGCAGCTCGTCGACCGCGTCGCCATCGGCGAGCAGACCGGCGAGCTGGGCAAAGCCTTCGCCAAGGCCGCCGCGAAATACGACGAGGACCTCGATGTCCGTATCGCGCGATTGACGACCGTCGTTCCGACCGTGATGCTGGTGATCGTCGCCGCGATTGTCGGAGTCGTCGCCTACAGCGTCATTACCACGATCTTCGGCTCGATGGCCGGCATCCGCAATCGTTGAACGTTTCCTTTTCACCGCAACCACCCAGCCTTCACCCTCACCCGATGAAACTGCCCTCCCACAACCCTTCGAAACGCCGGCGATCCGCCTTCACCCTCGTCGAGCTGGTCATCGTCATCACCATCATCGCCGTGCTCTCCGGATCCGGCATCTACCTGATCATCGGCTTCATCGACGACGCCAAATACCAGCGCGTCGAGTCCGACATCCAGGCCCTCGATCTCGCCTTGAAGAGCTACGAGCGGAACAACTATTTCAAACCCCCGACCCAGGAGCAGGGACTCGCCGCCCTCGTCGAGCGCCCCACCGGCGAGCCCCAGCCCGAGCGCTGGCGCGCCTACCTGGAGGAGCCCATGAAAGACCCCTGGGGTGCCGATTACCAGTACCGTTTCCCCGCCACCAAGAGCACCAAGAAATATGATCTCTTCTCCCTCGGCGAAGATGGCGTGGAGAGCGAGGACGACATCGGGAACTGGTGAGTCTCCCGCGTCGCACCGAGCCTTCACCGTCGTCGAACTCGTCGTCGCGATCACCGTGGTCGCGATCCTGACGGGCCTCGCCGTGCCGGCGATCGACAGCGTGCAGAAAGAGCGCCTCGCCCGCGAGCCCGTCAACCGGCTCCTCCTCCTCGCCCGCGAGGTGCGCGGCCGGGCCATGGCCGAGGATCGCCCCTACCAGATCGTCTTCGACGGGCAGGGCTACCGCGCCTCGCGTTTTCTTCGTCCCTACGCCGGACTCGAGGAAGTCGAGACGATCCGCCTCGAGATGGCCGAAATGGCCGAGCGCGAGGAAATGATCGAGGCTTCGCAGGCCCGCGGCATCCAGATCGCTCCCGTGGCCCCGCCGGATCCGAAAGAGGAACTCGTGCGCGAGGGACTGAAGTATTTCCAGGAGTATGCCTACCCGCCCGAGGTGCGCGTCAGCGTACGGGCGTGGAACGATCTCGAATGGATCCCTCTGTCGGGCGCCGAGACGAAACGTTGGATCTTCCAGCCCTCGGGCATGTGCGAGCCGCTGCGATTCCGCGTTGAAGCCGATACCTCCTTCTTCGAGGTCGAGTTCCACCCCCTCACCGGCGATGTGAAATCCGAACGCTCCTGGGTCGAATGAAGAGGGTTATGCGGAAGATTCAAC
>JALRFZ010000685.1 GCA_023253615.1 Verrucomicrobiales bacterium
ATGGTGGTGGTCGACAATCTCGGCGTCTCGCCCGCGCTCATCGTCGAGGCCAAGCAACTCGCGTCGCAGAAAACCGGCATCCCGGTGGAAAAGATCCTCATTTCCTCGACCCACACGCACAGCGCGCCCTCGTCGGGGGGAGGCAAGGAGGGCAGTCCCGAGGCCGCCTACCGCCAGCGCCTCCTCGATGGCATCGTCGAGTCCATCGTGAAGGCACACGAGATGCGTCGTCCCGCCGCCGCCGGGGCCGCGAGCCACCCGCTGCCCGAGGAAGTCTTCAACCGCCGCTGGTATCTGAAGCCCGGCAAGATGATCCCGAACCCTTTCGGCAAAATGGACGAGGTGAAAATGAACCCCGGCACCGACCCGAACACGCTCGATCGTCCCGCTGGACCGACCGATCCCGATTTTCTCGTCCTTTCCATCCAGAACGAAAAGCGCCAGCAGATCGCTCTTTACGCCAGCTACGCCCTCCATTATGTCGGGGCCACTCCGCCAAAGCAGGTCTCGGCCGATTATTTCGGGGAGTTTGCCAGGCTCATGCCGAGCCGTCTCCGAGGCGACGGCACCATGGTCGCGATGCTCGCGAACGGCGCCTCTGGCGACATCAACAACATCCCCTTCACTGTGACGCGTCCACCGCGCGAGACCTTCGAGCAGGTCCGCATCGTCGCGCAAAAGGCCGCCGACGCGGCGTGGTTCGCCCATCGCAAGATCGAAACCCACGAGAAGGCGCCGAAGCTCGGCATGGTCGAACGCCAGATCGAGCTGCGTTACCGTCGTCCCGCCGAAGAAGACATCGCCGCGGCCCGCAAGGTGCTCGATACGAAAGTGAAGGAGGAGGTCGAGGCCCTGCCCCGTCTCGCCCAACATTACGCCGCCAGCGTCCTCGCCGCCGCCCAGCGTGCCGAGGAAACGATCACCGTCCCGGTGCAGGCGATCCGCGTCGGCGATCTCGCGATCTGCGGCCTGCCCTTCGAGGTCCTCGTCGAGATCGGCCTCGAACTCCGCGAGAAAAGCCCCTTCGGCGAGACCATGGTCATCGGTCTCGCGAACGGGCGTCACGGCTACCTGCCGGATCCCAAGCAGCATGCCCTCGGCGGGTATGAAACCTGGCTCGGGACGAATACGGTCGAGGTGGATTCGTCGGAGATTCTGACGAAGGCGCTGCTGGAGATGTTGGGGGAGTTGAAGGGGGGATGATTGCAAACGCACCGAACCCGATCTTTTCATTGTCTGGTGTTTGCAGACACCTTCCTCCCGCGTCACCATTCCGGGATGAAACTCCTCCCGCTCCTCTTCCTCTTCGCCCTCTCCCCGCTTTCCTTCCTCCAGGCCCGTGAAACGCCGACCGACGGCGACTGGTCGCGGCAAGCGGTCTCGCTGCGCGACACGCCGGAGGCGGAGGTGATGATCCGCACGGGCGACATCGACAATCTCGGCTTTGGTTTCGCGGAGGATTTCAATCCCTTCACGGGACGCTCCACCGATGCGCACGGTTTCCCCTTCGATCCGGCCGAGGGCGACGCGCCGGCCACGGACCGCATCATGGTGGGCACGAAATTCAACGGCGAAAACCTGCCGGCGGGTCAGGATGGCTACACCTTCGACTTTCATCCGCAGGATCGTCCGTTGAAGGCCGAGTCGCTCGTGCTGCCGCTCGGGGCGCTCGCGGGCGTGGAGGTGCGCGATGCGGTGCTTTGCCTTTTCGTCGACGATTTCCAGACGCCGACGTTCCGGAGCGACTTCCAGGTGACGCTGAACGGCGTGCGATTCCCGGAGATGGAGCGTGTCCTCGCCGTGCTCGACCAGACCGGCCCGGTGGGAAAGGTGCTCTACGTGCGGCTCAGCCAGGAGATGCTCGAACAGCTCAAGGGCGAATCGCTCGCCATCCGCGTCGATGATCCCACGACGGGTGCGGGCGACGGATTCGCCTTCGACTTCGCGAAGCTGCTGGTGAACGTGAAATCCTTCCTCTACCTCGGCACGGCGGCGGGACGGGTCGTCGATGACGAAACCGGCGAGCCGATCAAGGGAGCAACGGTGGAGATCCCCGGGATCGTTTCGGGGCAGTCGGGGCCGGAGGGGATTTTCCAACTGGCGAAGATCCCGGCCGGAC
>JALRFZ010000707.1 GCA_023253615.1 Verrucomicrobiales bacterium
CATCATCTGCTTGTACTGCTGCGGGGCCTGGGGCAGGGCGTAGAATTTGCCGGGGCTGAGGCGAGAGGGCACGAGGAAGTCGCGGGCGCCTTCGGGCGTCGACTTCGAAAGGATGGGCGTCTCGATCTCGATGTAGCCGGCCGCGTCGAGGCGGTCGCGGATCGCCTTGGTGATGACGTGGCGCTGGCGCAGGTTGCGCGACATGCGGGGGCGGCGCAGGTCGAGGTAGCGGTGCTTCATCCGCAGGTCCTCGTTGCTGAGCTCCTTGTCGAGCTGGAAGGGAAGCACGTCGGCCTTGTTGAGAATGGTCAACCCGGTCACGACCATTTCGATCTCGCCGGTGGCGATGGCGCTGTTGACCGTGCTCTTGCCCTCGACGTCCGGCCGGATGTCGACGCGTCCGGTCACCTGCACGACGTCCTCGGAGCGGAGGCTGTGGCTCAGGGAGGTGGCGTCGGCGTTTTCCTCGGTGCGGAAGACGCACTGGGTCACGCCCTCGCGGTCGCGGATGTCCATGAAAATGACTCCGTGGTGATCGCGCACGGTATTCACCCAACCCACGAGCGTCGCCGTCGTGCCGGCGTGGGACTTGCGGAGTTCGTTGCAGTGGTGGGTTCGGTACATGGGATTCTTTGAAAAAGGCGGTTGATCCGGCCCGGAAAACGGACGGGTCGAGACACTACAACCCATCCGCAGCCGCGCAAGGGCGCGGGAGGGGCGATTTTGGGGGGGCGGACGGTTGGGATTGCCTTACTCCGCGTCCTCCCCGGCAAGCTCCCGGGCCCCTTTGCGACCGAAGATCAGAAAAGGCACGCCGAGGATCATCGAAAAGCACGCGACGAGTGGCCAGGCGCGGACTTCGTTCTCCGGCAGGGGTTCGGGGCCGATTCGCAGCCGGTATTCCCGCAGGGCTTGTGCGGCCTCGTGGAAATCTTCATCAGGCACCGCGACACGCACCCCTCCCATTGCATTGCTGAGATGCCAGAACAGTTGCACGACATGTTCGTCGAAAAGAACGGCGGGAATCTCGCGGTCCCGCAGGTACATCAAGCAGAGGTGCGCCTCTTCGGGAGTCACAAAACGTGCGACGGTGGTCATGGGCGTGAGGTGGGTGAGTTCCGGTCCCGAGGCCGATCTTGCCAAATCGCACCCGGCCCGGCAAGAAAGACCGTCTGCGGATTGTGAGTGGTGCCGGATTGTGAGTGGTGCCAGGTTATATCCGAGAGGTGCCAGGTTATATCCCGGTTTCTGTTTTGTGCGATTCTGCGGTCTTTCTTAGTGTTCACTCGATATGGCGATCTTTTGAATCTTTGTATCTTGTGGGCGGATTTATCCTTGATCGGGCAAGGTTGATCGGCGCTGCAAGGTATCTCCTTGCGGACGTGCGTGGGCGGGGGCGGATTGATCTTGACTCGCCGACTTGGAAACCCTGGAATCTTCGAAAATGAATCCGCCGATGACAAATCCGGGGCTTTTGCCCGTCCTTCCGCCTCCGGGGGGGGGATTTTTGGATGTCTGGCCGACTTGAAAGGCATCCCGGGTCTGGATTTCCGGCAACCGGGTGACAGATGATGCGGTGGCTGATACGAACTGTTTTGTTTGCCTTGGGGCTGGTCGTGTTCCGGCTGCTCGTCGGGTACCTTTTCCCCGAGTTGCGCCTCACCGGCGAGGGGGCGGACCTCACGAAATGGAAGGAGAAAATCACCTCCGCTCTGCCGGTGGCGGTGCCCCGGCCTTACCGCGATCAGGTGCCGGTTACGGTCGCGGAATACCGGCGTCTCGGCTTCCCCGAAGCGGGGCAGACGGGCAGCTGGCTGAAGCGGGATCTCGCCGACTTCCATCGGGCGCTCGCGTCCATGCCCAGCAATCTGCGCGAGTCTTTTCCCGGAGCCGACGGCGACTACGGGAAAAGCGCCTTTGGCAAGATCACGAAGCTGGAGACTTCGTTTCCTTCGCTGCGGTTCGAAGACCAGGCCGCGATGCTCGATCTGGTCGCGGCCATCCACGAGACCTATCGCCGCGCCCACAACGAAGACCGCGTCCGGTATGATCGCGAGATCTCCCTGATCCGCGGCGTCTACGTGGCGATGACCGACCACGCCCTCCGTAAAATGGACGTCGAGATGTCGCACGTGAAATCGCGGATCGCGAGCGCCACGGGCACGCTGGGCCGCGGCAGTGAAGTGGAAAAAAAACAGCGGCTGGCCATGGTCAACTCCCTGCTCCAGCCTTTCGAGGCGGAGATCGCCCGGGATCTCCAGGAGGCGAGGAAGATGATCGAAGGTTTCCTCAAGGACATGGCCGAGGTGCCGACCGTCCGTCCGCAGGCGAAGATGCTCACCCTCCGCTACCTGGAGCGCCATCTCGCATCGGTTCAACGGCAAATGGGCGGAGACTACCGCAAGTGGCTCCGGCTGGGGCATGACCAATCGAGGGAACCGGAGGTGAAAGAACTCTACCGGCGCGTCCTCGCGACGCTCGACTCTTCCCCGTAGTGGCCTTTTTCATTCCCCTGCGAGGCCCGGCCTTGCGAGGCCCTGCCGCTTGCCTTTTCCTTCGAAGATTCAACGTTTCCCCGCCCGGGTGGTCCACTTATCCGACCCGCCGGAACCTCCACCATGCCCCTTGCCGAAATGCTCTCACCTGTCGAATCCACCCTCGCCGTCACCCTTTTTGCCGCTTTTGCCGACGGAGACCGGTGCGAACCCGAGCGCGCCCGCATCGAGCACATCGCCGCGGAGCTCGGATGGGACGATCTCTCGGCCATC
This sequence comes from Verrucomicrobiales bacterium, assembly GCA_023253615.1. Lineage (GTDB taxonomy): Bacteria > Verrucomicrobiota > Verrucomicrobiia > Verrucomicrobiales > DEV007 > Arctic95D-9. The sequence continues at coordinate 2,769 of JALRFZ010000707.1, forward strand.
TCCCGGCAGATCCTGATGGGAAAACTTTCCCTCGCGGGAGCGGTCGCCGGGCTCCAGGAGAAACAGGAGCGTCAGGATGCCTACGAGCTCGCCCGCGCCGTCTGCGAGGTCGATGGTGATCTCTCGCCGGATGAAACGTCCTTCCTCGAGGAACTGCGCAGCCTCCTCGGTCTCGATTGGGAGACGGCCCGCGGTCTCGACGACGAGGTCGATGCCCTCGCGCTTGCGCCTCTCGCGCCGGCGGTGGTCGACAGCCCTCCGCCGTTGCCCGCCGCATCGGTGCCTGACCAGGGCGGCA
>JALRFZ010000726.1 GCA_023253615.1 Verrucomicrobiales bacterium
GCGAGATCATGTTGACCGAGATGTCCCCGTAGGGCAGCGCGATGAGGGCGCCGCCAAAGGCGATGGGGATCCCGAGGGCGACGTGGAAGGCGAGGGCGGGCCGGAGGAAGAGGGCGAGGGCGAGATAGACGAGGAGGAACCCTTGGAAACCGTCACCGAGGAGGAGCTTGATGCGCCCTTCGAGGAGGACGGACTCGTCGTTCCAGATTTCGAGATCGACGCCTTTGGGCACGTGGGCGTGTTTCTCGGCGACGAATTCACGGACCAACTTGGCGAGGCGCAGGGTGTCTTCGTTGCCGGTACGGAAGATGTTCAAGACGATGGCGGGATGGCCGTCGTAGCGGGAGTAGAGGTCCTCCTCCTTGAAGCCATCGATCACGGTGGCCACGTCGGAGACTCTCACGACACTGCCGTCGGGCCGCGTCACCACGGTGATGTCGCCGATCTCCGCGGCCTCGTAGCGGCGGTTCTCCGCCCGGATGAGGATCTCGCCCGCATCGGTGCGCACCGAGCCGCCGGGAAGGTCGATCGAGGTGGCGCGCACCGCGTCGGCGACCTGGGAAAAGGTGAGTCCGAGCTCTTTCAGCGTGTTTTCCGAAACCTCGATCGAGATCTCGTGATCGCGCACGCCGGCGAAGGAGATCTGGGTGATGCGCGCTTCGCCGAGCACGGCATTCGTCAGGCCGCGGGTGAGCCGCTCGAGTCCGTTCTCCGGCGCCTTTCCGGTGAAGGCGAGGAGGTCGTCGCGCACCGCTTCGGAAATGGCCCGCAGGGTGCGTTCATCGGTGTCCGCGGTGACGGCGAGGCTCATCACCTGGTTCTTCAGGAGCACGTCGGCGATGATCGGTTTTTCGACGCTCTCGGCGAAATTCTGGATCGCATCGACGCGGCTCTTCACGTCGTTCAGGACCTTGCGGACATCCTTCCCCGCGGTGACCTCGATGTTCACGTAGCCGATGCTCTCGAAGCTGACCGAGGTGAGGCGCTCGATGCCGTCGAGTTCCTGGATCGCCTCTTCGATCGGCACGCAGACGCCTTTTTCGACTTCCTCGGGCGTGGCGTTCGGATAGGGCGTCTGGACGAGGATGAAATTCGACGAGATCTCCGGGAAGATCTCCTTCTTCAGCCGGATCCAGGTGAAGAGGCCCCCGACAATGAGGGCGACCATCAGGAAATTCGCGGCGACCCGGTTGCGCGCCCAGTAGAAAATCAGGCTCTTCATGGCGCGACCGGCGGAGCGATGACGGCCTGTCCGTCGCGCGAAACGACTTTCACCTCCATTCCCTCGATCACGGCGGCGAGGGCGGTGATGCAGAGCTGCTCGCCATCCTCGAGGCCGGAGGAAACGAGCACGTCCTCGCGCTCGGTGCGCAGGATCGTGACGGGCCGGGTCGTGAGGGTCTGATCGGGCGCGACGACGAGGACGCGGTCGCTCGAGGCGAAGGCGCGGCGGGGCACGCGGAAGATACCCGGCACGACGCGACCGGGGATGGAGGTCTCGATGAACTGGCCGGGGAGCGGCGCCCCTTCCTTGCCTCCATCGATCCTCGCGACGATGACGATGGTGCGGTCGTCGCGGCGGATCTCGCCCTCGGTGCGGTCGACCGTGGCGGTCCAGGTGCGGCTGCCGGCGTGCTCGCGCAACTCGATCGTTTGTCCGGTGCCTTCGAGGAAAGCCGCGTCCTGCCGGGGCACGGGGAGTCTCACCTCGAGGACGGAGGTGGCGTAGAATTCGGCGAGGGGTTCGCCTTTGCCGACGCGGGTGCCGAGGTCGGCGAGCTTGCTGCGGATGCGGCCGTCGTAGGGAGCCCGGAGTTTGGTGCGCCCGAGATCCTTTTTCGCCCGCTCCAGCGCGGCGGCCGAGGCCTTGACGCGCGCTTTCGCCGCTTCGAGGTGGGGGACGCGGAGGACGAGATCGGTCGGTTTCTGTCCGGGGCTGGCGAGGCGTTCCCAATCACGCCCGGCCTGTCGCGCGCGCATCTCTTCCTCGGCGAGCTGGAGTTTCGCGTCGGCCACGGCGGCCTCCGCCTGGGCGACGGCGGTCTCGTAGTCGGAAGGATCGATCTCGAGGAGAACGTCACCCTTGCGGAACGAGGCGCCGGCCTCGAATCCGGGCGAGACGGCGATGACGACCCCCTCGACCTCGGCCGAGGCGCGCGTGATCGTGACCGGTTCGATCACACCCTGCGCCGGGATGCCGACGACGAGATCGCCCTGGCGCGCCGTGATCGTCTCGACTTCGGAAACGGGACGCGGGGGATTGGTCGGCAGCGGGGTGTTGCGGAGGCCTGACAAAAACACAAACAGCAGGATGCCCGCGAGCAGGATAGCGCCGGCGACGGCGAGGCGAATGGACCGTTTCATCTGCGGACTCGGGCGGATCGGAAGGAGGGCGAAAAACCCGTGTTACGTCCTGGAGACGACTCCCGATTCACCCTTTTGTCAAGCGGCGGGCAGGCCCGCACCGGCCTCAGACGGTCGCCGCGGGATCGACGCTGTCGGGCTGCTCGTTGGGATCGACGGGATCGGACCCGTCCTCTTGCGACGGACCATCGGGCAACCCACCGGGATCTTCGGGATCGGTGCCGGGATCGACCACCTCGGTTTCGTCGGAAACCGGTGCGGCCTCGTCGGAAATCACCTCGGCTTCATCGGACTCCACCGCGGCTTCGTCGGAAACCGGTGCGGCTTCATCGGAAATCACCGCGGCTTCGTCGGAAACCGGTGCGGCTTCATCGGAAATCACCGGGGCTTCGTCGGACTCCACTGCGGCTTCATCGGAAATCACCGGGGCTTCGTCGGACTCCACTGCGGCTTCGTCGGACTCCACTGCGGCTTCATCGGACTCCACTGCGGCTTCATCGGACTCCACTGCGGCTTCATCGGACTCCACTGCGGCTTCATCGGACTCCACTGCGGCTTCATCGGACTC
>JALRFZ010000756.1 GCA_023253615.1 Verrucomicrobiales bacterium
GCGACGAGGCCTTTCTCGAGGGAGCGCGCGGCGCGGCCAAGGCCCTGATCGCATGCCAGCTCGAGTCGGGCGGATGGCCGGCGGATTTCGATTTCGGCGGCAAGGATCCGGAGAAATGGTGGCTGCGCCAGGAAGTGGCCGCGGGGGTGACGGAAAAAGGCAAACAGAGCAATTCCTCCACCCTCGATGACAACAAGTCGCAGTCGGCCCTGCTCTTTCTCCTGGAGCTCGCCCACGATCCCGCCGGGAAAGACGACGCGGCCCTGCAAGACGCCGTGAAATATGCCTTCGACCGCCTTCTCGCCGCCCAGACAAAGATCGGCTCGTGGCCGCAGCAATTCAGCGAGGCGGCTCCGGCGGATGGGATCGTGAAGAAGGCGCTCATCCCGACCGAATGGCCCCGCGAATTTCCGAAGGAGAAATACACCGGCTTTCACACGCTCAACGATGGCAATCTCCAGAAGATCGTCGAGCTGATGCTGCGCGCCCACCAGCTGACCGGCGAGGCCCGCTACCTCGACGCGGCGAAACGCTGCGGGGATTTCCTCCTCCTCGCCCAATTCGAGGGGGATCAACCGGTGTGGGCGCAGCAGTACAACGAAGAAATGGTTCCGGTCTGGGCGCGGAAGTTCGAGCCGCCGGCAGTGAGTTCGAGCGAATCGCTCGGGGCCTGTTACACGCTCTTCGAGATCTGGCTGGCGACGGGTGAAGAGAAATACCGCGCGACGATCCCCGCGGCCCTCGATTACCTCGAAAAGGCGAAGCTGCCGAACGGCCGTTGGTCGCGCTTCTACGAATTCGGGACGAACAAACCTCTCTATTGCGCAGACGAGACCTACGCGCTGACCTACGACGACTCGGATCTGCCGACGCACTACAGCTTCCAGCCGGAGTATCCGGAAGACAAGATCGAGCGCTTCCGCGCGGACCTCGCGAAGCCGCGCGAGGAGTTGCTCGCCGCCCGCAAGGGCCCGGATTCGTCCGAGCGTTGGCTGAAATCGGCGCGCAGCCTGCGTGGCAAGGTCAAGGCCGCGCTCGAATCCCGGAATGATGACGGGATCTGGATCGACGACGACGTGATCAGCGCGGAGCTCTTCGTGAAACACGGCAACGCGATGGCACTCTACCTGGAAGCCATGAGGAACGCCGCCGCGACGGAGTGACTCATCTGCCCTTCACGACCTTCACCTTGGCCGAGCCGGTGCGGCCATCGAAGGCGGTGCCTTGGATCGTGACGCCGGTGGTTTTCTTCTGCAGCTTCTTCACCGTTACGTTCCAGCGGCTCGCAGATCCGGAGGCGGGCTTGTAGCCGCCTTGTCCCGCCACGCGGTAGGTGATCGATGCGGCCCCCGAGGCGGCGCCTTTGATCTTCGCCCTGGTTCCCCTCGCGGTGACGGACTTCGGTGCCTTGATCACTACGGGATCCGACCAGCGTTTCACATGCGCGCCGAAGCTGAACTCGCCGATGAAGAGACTCCCTTCCCTGCCGACGGCGACCTGGCTGGGGCTCGCGGTGGTACGGGCTCCGTAGGGAAATTCGGTGTTGGAGACGAAATCAGGTTGTCCCAGGACGATGGCGGCGTTCTCACCATACGTTTTGGCGGCGGCGTTGGGGAACCCGAGGACGCGGCGGTTCGCGAAGTCGCTGACCCAGAGTGTTCCGTCGGGCGCGACGGTGACGTTGTAGGGAGAGTTCAGGTTCGCCGCCGTCGGCGGATCCCCGATCCCGTTGCTGGTGAAGTCCGGCTGTCCGAGCACGGCGCTGGCGCTGCTGCCGCTGACGGCCGGGGTGTCGAAGCGCAGCACCCGGTGGTTCGAGGCATCGGCGACCCAGAGCCGTCCCTGGGCATCGACACCGATGCCGTAGGGTCGGCCACCGAATCCGGTGTCGGTCACGACCGGGATGAACTCGTTTGATCCATTGATCTCGCCGAGGGAACTGTCCGCCACGAGATCCCCCGAGAGCACGGCGGCATTCGCGAATCGTTGGATCCTCGGGATCCCGCCGGCATCGGAAACGTAGAGGTTGCCCTGGACGTCAACGGCGACGCCAGCTGGCGTGATGAAACCACTGTCGCTGGTGGAATTGGTCGCGGGAGTATCGGTGGTGAAGCCTGGCTGGCCGATCACCCCGTTGGCGGCGGCTCCGAACGGAGGTTTGGACGAGGCGGCGTTGTAGCGGAGGACGCGGGCATTCCCGCTGTCGGCGACCCAGAGATTTCCGTCGGCATCGACACACAAGGTGGCGGGGGTATCGAGGGTCAGGGCAGAGGGCGTGCCGCCCCGGTTCGGTTCGTTCGAGGTGAAATCCGGCTGCCCGAAGACGGCCTCCGCCTCCGCGAAGGTCTGGTAGGCGGCGACCGAGGAGAAGCGGAGGATGCGGTGATTGCCTCCGTCGCTGACAAAGAGCTTTCCGCTGATGGGGTCGATCGCGACGCCATCGACTTCGTAGAGAGACCGGCTCGTGGGCGGATCGCTCTCGGTATCCGAAGTGAAATCCGGCTGCCCGAGGATGCTCACCGCAGGTTGATTCGTGACCGGCCTCGCCTCGGCCGGGAGGACGGAGAGGAGCGACAAGGCGATGAGGGCGGCTGAAACGGATTTCATGGGACTCGGTGGCGCGGGCGCCGCAAGGTTCGATCAAGGGACGGTTTGCGCAAGGAAAGCGTGCGCGTCGACAGGATTGTCCTCTGAGGCTTGCCGTGTGACCATCCCCCGCCTACCTTCCGCGCCTTCCCTTGCCCCCATGCCCCCCTCCCCGATCCAGACCGACGCGATCCTCTCCGCCTCCGAGTTGTCCCTTTCCTTCGGACGCCACGCCATCCTCGATGGCGCGTCGCTCGCGATCTATCCTGGAGAAAAGGTGGGGCTCGTTGGTCGCAATGGCAGCGGCAAATCCAGCTTTCTCCGCATCGCCGCGGGCGAGGAGCGACCCGATGCCGGCACCCTCTCCCGGAAACAGGGGCTCGTGGTCGGTTATCTGCCGCAGGAATTCCAGCTCGACGATTCCGCGACGGTCGAAGCGAACATCCGCGCGGGTGCCGCAGAACTCTTCGACGCCCTCCAGCGCTATGAACATGCCGACGAGCTGTCCGACGCCGAATCGCACCGGCTCCTCGCCCTGATCGAACATGGCGACGGCTGGAATCTCGAGACTCGCATCGAGACCCTGCGACGCGAACTCTCCGCCCCGCCCGGCGACCGGATCGTGGCACATCTGTCAGGCGGGGAGAAGCGCCGCGTCGGTCTCTGCCGCGCCCTTCTTTCCCAGCCCGATCTCCTGATCCTCGATGAGCCGACCAACCACCTCGACGCCGGAGCGATCGCCTGGCTCGAAGGCTGGCTCGCCGATTCGAACGGCGCCTGCCTCTTCGTCACCCACGATCGCTATTTCCTCGACCGCATCGCCACCCGCATCGTCGAACTCGCCGACGGCCGCTTCTTTTCCCACGATGGCAACTACAGCGACTACCTCGTGGCGAAAGCCGAGCGGCAGGAGCGCGATCAGAACGCGGAGCACAAACGCCAGCGTTTCCTCAGCCGCGAGATCGAGTGGGTCCGCGCCGGCGTCAAGGCCCGCGGCACGAAGCAGCGCAGCCGCCTCGACAATTTCTACGCGGTGAAGGCCCAGAAAGCCCCCGAGAAGGAACTCGACATGGAGCTCGTCATTCCCCCGCCCCCTCCCCTCGCCAATGTCGTGGTGGAACTCGAGGAAGTCGGGCACTTCTACGACCGCGATCCCCTCTTCCTCGGGCTCGACCTCGAGTTCAAGGCCGGTGAATGCGTCGGTGTCGTCGGTCCGAACGGAGTCGGCAAGACGACCCTGCTGAAGCTCATCCTCGGAGAACTCGAACCCACCACAGGCACCGTCCGCATCGGCAAACGGACCGAGTTCAACTACGTCGACCAGACCCGCCTCGCCCTCGACGAGAACAAGAGTGTCATCGACGAGGTCTCACAAGGCCAGGACTCCGTGCGTTTCGGCGACGAGACCATTTCCGTCCGTTCCTACCTGCAGCGCTTCCTCTTCGGCAACGAGCGTATCAACGACCGCATCGGCAACCTCTCCGGAGGCGAGAAAAACCGCGTCCTTCTCGCGAAGATTCTGCGCCGCGGCGGGAATTTCCTCGTGCTGGACGAACCGACGAACGACCTCGACCTCCAGACCCTGCGGGTGCTGGAGGAAGCGCTCGTGAACTTCGGCGGCACCGCCCTCGTCGTCAGCCACGACCGCTGGTTCCTCGACCGCGTCTGCACGCACATCCTCGCCTTCGAGGGCGAGAGCAAGGTGGCGTTCTTCCAGGGCAACTTCAGCGAGTACGAGGAGGACCGCAAGCGCCGCCTCGGCGCGGAGGTCACCCCGAGCCGAGTGAAGTACCG
>JALRFZ010000012.1 GCA_023253615.1 Verrucomicrobiales bacterium
TGCTCTTCACCGGCCTCTTCCTCCATGCCGCGGACACCCCTGCGATCGAAGAGGGCAGGGGCGTGCCGAACTTCCTTGCAAAGGTGGCGGCCGGGGGAAAGGTCCACGTCGCCTTTTTCGGCGGGTCGATCACCCAGAACAAGACCGGGCACACCAAACGGGTCCCGGACTGGCTCCAGGCGAAATGGCCCGGGGTCGAATTCACCTTCACGAACGCCGGTCTGGGCTCGACCTGTTCGGTCTCGGGTGCCTTCCGCGCGGAACGCGATGTCTGGTCGAAAGGCCCCATCGATCTCCTCATCGTCGAATTCGCGGTGAACGATGATCAGGATGCCCGTCACGATCGCAAGACGGCGATCCGGGGTTTGGAGGGCGTTCTCCGCCAGTATTTCGCCGGAAATCCGAACGGCGAAGCCATCTCCGTGCAGTTTGTGAATCCCGACATTCTCGCCAAACACCTGGCCGGGGAAGAGGCCGTCAGCGTTGCCGCCCACAAGGCGGTGGCCCGTCACTATGGCATCGCCAGCGTCGATGTGGGGCTGGCCCTCGCGGGCGAGATCCAGGCCGGGAAGAAAACCTGGGAGAAGGATTACGGCGAGACGCACCCGAATCCCGCCGGCTACCAGTTCGCCTCCGATCTGATCACCCGGGTCATCGCCGACTCGCCGACGGCGGAGGTCGTCGCGCCCGTTCCGCTGCCCGAGCCCCTCGATCCCGCGTGCTACGAGGGGGCCGTCGTCGTGGATCCGCAGGCGCTGAGCTGGCTGGGTGGGTGGAAATACGGCCCCGTTTCGAAGGAACTCATCCCGCAGGGGGCGATCCGGGGAGACTACACGATCTTCCATTGCCTCCGCAGCGACGAGGCGGGGGATTACCTCTACCATACCTTCGCCGGGTCCGCCCTGACCGCCTTCGTCCTCGCCGGACCCGATTCCGGGGCGCTCGAGGTGAGTGTCGATGGCGGCGAATGGCGTCGTGTCGAGCTCCATCATTCCTACAGCAAGGGCCTGAACTACCCGCGCACCGTCATCCTCGCGGATGATCTGGCCGGGAGTTACCATACTGCCGCGATCCGCACCGCGGCGGAAAAGCCTGCCGCCAGCGAAGGTCACTCCGCGACCATCCTCTTTTTTGGAGTGAACCAGTAAAAAGTCCTGTTTCGGCCCCGGGTTGCGGGAAACTCGGCCTTTTCCCGCAAAAAACGTGTGTCACGAGGATCGCCGGTTGCCGAGAGGCCCGGATGCTGCCATAGCCTTCCGCAACATGAAGGTCAAAGCAGGAGTCGTCGGAGTCGGAGCCATCGGGAGAAACCACGCCCGGGTCTACGCGGAGCTGGAATCGGCCGATCTCGTCGCGATCTACGATGCCAACCACGATCACGCGCGCGCCCTTGCCGCGGAATTCGGCACCGAAGCCGTCGCCACCCTCGGGGAACTGGTCGAGCGGGTCGATGCCGCGTCCGTCGCCACCCCGACGGTGACGCATCGCGAGGTCGCCACCCAACTCCTCTCGGCGAAAAAGCACGTCCTCGTCGAAAAGCCGATCTCCGACTCGGTCGACGACGCCAAGGCCATGATCGATCTGGCCGCGGCGATGGGCTGTGTCCTCCAGGTCGGGCACATCGAGCGATTCAATCCCGTGATGAGCCGGCTCGAGGCGGTCCTCGATTCGCCGAAGTTCATCGAGTGCCACCGGCTCTCACCCTTTCCCCAGCGCAGCCTCGACATCGGCGTCGTCCTCGATCTGATGATCCACGATCTCGAGATCGTGCTCCACCTCGTGAATTCGCCCATCGCTTCGATCGATGCCGTCGGCATCCCCGTGCTGACCCGGCGCGAGGACATCGCGAACGCCCGGATCCGCTTCGAGAACGGCTGCGTCGCGAACATCACCGCCAGCCGCATCAGCCCCGAGAAGATGCGGAAAATCCGGGTCTTCCAAGGCGACGCCTATCTTTCCCTCGATTACCAGGATCAGAGCGGGTGGATCTACCGCAAGGACGGCATGACCATCGCCCGGGAAGAGGTGCAGGTGGAAAAAGACGAGCCCCTGAAATGCGAACTCGCCGCCTTCATCGACTGTGCCGCCAAGGGCGAACAGCCCAAGGTGAGCGGTCTCCAAGGGGCAGCCGCACTCGACGTGGCGCTGGAGATCACCCGCATGATCGAGCGCGAGGCGGCCGGAGCGTGATTCGGACCGCATCCTCCCTCGGGTGCATCCCGAAGTTTCCGAAATCATTTTCGCAGTCGTGAGAATTGTTTTTAATAAATTTTTAAAATTTGATTGTCATTTAGTTTAATTTGTTTAAATTTTCGGAGTTGCTTATGAAAATCGCTTCTCCGACCTCCTTTCTTCTTTCCCTCTTTGTCTTCGGTCTTGCCCCGGCGACCGACGCTGCTCCCAAAACGAGCTCGCGCGAATACCGCCCGCTGGCGGCGAAGGCCGTGCGCCTGCAGGTGGCGGGGGCCGCCCAAGCCGGAGGAAAATCCGCCGTCATGACCCGGGAGGGCTGGGCGCACTTTGACCGCCAGGAGTGGGAGCCGGCGATGGACGCGTTCCTTTCCGCGCTCGAAACCGACTCCGCGAACGAGTCGGCGGCGGAGGGGCTGACCATGGCGGTCTATCGTTCGGGCGACCGGATCTCCGCCGCGGAGCTCGGCGAGGAATTCGCGGGGGCCATGCCTTGGATCCGGGGGATGGTGGTCGAGACGCTGCTCGTCGATGTCCAGGCCCAGGTCGAAGGGGGCGATTTTTCCGGTCTTGATGCCCTCGTCGAGCGCCTCCCCCATGGCGGCGGGGCCTATGATCGGGTCCGTGAGCTGGTCGGTGAGAATCCGGAAAAGAAGAGCGTCGTGAAGCCGGTCGTGTCCGCGCCGGCCACGGCTCCCGAGGTCACCGACCTGGCCATCGTCTCATCCACCGTGGAAGAGCCCCGCGCCGCCATGGCCGCGGCCCGGCCTCTCATCGCGCGGCCGGTGACCGGAGATTGAGAGCCCGTGTCCGGCCGGTTCAGACTCGCGGAGGAAGGGAACCTCGCTCGTTTTTCCAGGTTTCCCGGTGATGCAGGGCCCAGCTGACCAGGGCCACCTCGAGGCCGACGTCATGTCCGGCCTCTTCGCTTTTGATCCATTTGTGTTTCAGGATCTCTTCGCGCTCGGCGAGGAAGTCCTGATAAAGGGATGGGCTGGACGGGGGCATTTCGGAGTTCACGGGCATACGCGGTAAGGGCGGGGGGACGCGGGCGCGGGCTTGCAGTTTTCCACGGAAGGCGGGATTGTCCACCCGATTGCGGCGTCACCTCTACTCAAAATGCTCCCTGCGTTTCTCCCTTCGCTCTTTCTCTTCGTCTTCGGCTCCTCGGCCGCATCCGCCCAGCCTTCGGAATGGCGGCAATGGCGCGGCCCCAACGGGAACGGCGTCGCCGATGAGGCGGCCCGCCCGCCTCTGACCTGGTCGGAGACGGAGAACGTGAAATGGAAGGCCTACATCCCCGGGCGCGGCCTCTCGAGCCCTGTCGTCGTCGGAGACCTGGTGTTGGTGACGACCGCGACGGAGGATGGACAGTTTGTGCTCGCGTACGCCCGCTCCGATGGTTCGATCCGATGGAAAGAGCGCGTCCACGAGGGTGGATTGCCCGTGGAAATGCATCGGAAGAACAGCGCAGCGACACCCACGCCGACCTCGGATGGGAAGAATCTCTATGTCTCCTTTCACAATTCCGGTCGTGTCTTCCTGACCGCTTACACGTTGAAGGGGGAGAAACTCTGGCAGTGCGACGCGGGACCGTTCACCTGCGATTACCGATTCGGCTACGCCCCCAGTCCGACCCTGCACGGCGACAAGATCATCATCGCCTCCGAATTCCTTGCGGACGGCTTCCTCGCCGCGTTCCGGACCTCCGATGGCGGGGAGATCTGGCGGACGGACCGGAAGCTGAAGACCAGCTATTCTTCGCCCATCGTCGCCCCGATCGGCGGACGCGATCAGATCCTGCTCAGCGGCGGGGCGAAGATCAGCGCCTACGATCCGGAAACAGGCGCGCTGCTCTGGCAGGTCGATGGATCGACCAACGCCACCTGCGGTACCCTCGTCTGGAGCGAGGACACCGTCTTCGCCAGCGGTGGATTCCCGCAGCAGGAGACCACCGCGGTGCGCGTCGGCGGGACTCCGGAGGTGGTTTGGAAAAACAACGACAAATCCTACGAACAATCGTTGTTCTACCACGCGGGTCATCTCTATGCCTTCAACGACGGCGGCATCGCCCATTGCTGGGAGGCGAAGAGCGGCGAGGAAAAGTGGAAGGTCAGGCTCGGAGGTCCAGTCAGTGCCTCGCCGACTCTCGCCGGCGGGCGGATCTACGCGATGAACGAGCGCGGCATCACCCACGTCTTCGAGCCGAATCCGGCGGAGTTCAAGAAACTGGCCGAAAATACGCTGGGCGACGAAGGTTTCGCCACGCCTGTTTTCGTCGGCCGCGAGGTCTTTCTCCGCACCGCCAAGACCGAAGGCGAACGCAAGGAGTGGCTGTATTGTCTGGCGGAGGGGGAGTGACGTCAAGGCCACTTTGCCGGGATCGAGTCAACGCCCCGGCTTCGATTCGCTCGCGATGTGGCCGCGACGCTCCAATATCGATCGTCTTTGCAGAAGGTTGATGGCACTATTGAATTGCAGCAATTCCGCAGTGGTTCGCCCAATCCCCGTCACACCTTCGATTCGTTCTGCAACACGGCGAAAGTGATCTTCCCAGTGATCTGTTCGAGGATGAAAAAGGCGAACGGTTTCACCGGTCACCGGGTCGCGCCCGGCGAGATTCGGTCCTTTGTGAAGATTGCAGTGAGCACATGCGAGAGCGAGGTTCTCACTGGTTGTCTCACCACGATGTTGCCGGGCGATGATATGCTCGACATGGAACGGAGCATCGGGCTCGTCCTCGGCAAGTAACTGGCAATACTCGCAGCGAAAACGCGCACGGGATTTCACCAGTTGTCGAAGCCCCGGTTCCGCGCTCAAGCCGCTTTGTTTGATGCGAGGAATGCCTCCGCTTTGAGCCGGAGGATGGAAAGGAGTTTCGCTGAATAGACGAGCGACTCATATTCTCCGCGCTCAAGAGCCGTCAGCGAGTCTTCGTCGCTCCTCTCAGCCAACCATTCCATCCGGGCAATCCGTTCGGGATTCGGAGACATCGACACCAAGCGGCGGGCACCCTCCTCCGTGAAAAGTGGAAGACTCGGATCAAGTGCCTGCTCGAGTTCGGCGAATGCATTCATACCAAGCCGAAGATAAACGGTTCGACCTTTGCTGGCAAATACCTTCCGCATCTCGTCTCCTTCCTAAAGCCCTCCCGGAAACGACCCGATGGACATGCCGCGATCGACGGCAAACCACTCCGCCAAGCTCGCGGCCACGTCCGCGTAGCTGCTCCGGATGCCGAGGTTCCTGGCCGCCCCCGGTCTTTTCACGAGCAAAGGGACGCGCTCGCGGGTGTGGTCGGTGCCGGTCCAGGTGGGATCGTTGCCGTGGTCGGCGGTGAGGATCAGGAGGGTCTCGTCATCGAGGCGGGGCAGCAGGGTGCCGAACCATTCGTCGAATTCCCGCAAGGCCCGCGCATACCCCGCGGGATCGCGGCGATGACCGTAGAGGGAGTCGAAGTCGACGAGATTCGTGAAGATCAGCCGCGGCTTTCCGGCCGGCTCGGCGAGGAGCCGGTCCATCACCTCACAACCCTCCGCATTGCTCCGGGTGGGCAGGGATCGGCTGATCCCGGAAAGGGAAAAGATGTCGCCGATCTTGCCGACGCCGATGGTATCGATCCCGGCCGCGGCGAGATGGTCCAGGATCGTCACGGGTGGTCGCATCGCGAAGTCGTGGCGGTTCCCGGTGCGCTGGAAATTCCCCGGTTCCCCGAGGAAAGGGCGGGCGATGATGCGGCCGATCCGCTCGCGGTCGGCGAGAGGTCGCAGGGTCGCACAGATCTCGTAGAGCCGTCGCACCGGGATGACCGCCTCATGCGCGGCGATCTGGATCACGGAATCGGCGCTGGTATAGAGGATGGGACGGCCGGTGCGGAGATGCTCGGCCCCGAGTTCATCGAGAATGACGGTCCCCGAGCGGGCGTAGTTGCCGAGGAACGACTCGCCGGTGAGCGACTCCATTTCCTTCACGAGGGCATCGGGAAAACGCTCGAAGGTGGCGAAGGGCCGGTCGAGGATGGCTCCGGCGAGCTCCCAGTGACCGGTGACGGTGTCTTTCCCGGGGGAAACCTCGGTGAGGCAGCCGTAGGAGAGTTTGGTGGGAATGTCAGGTTGCCGCCCCGCGGCGAGTTGCTCGCAGGCGATCAGTCCGGCGGCATCGAGATGGGGCAGGGAAAAGGCCGGAATCGTCTCGCGGAGATGACCGAGCGTGTTCGCGCCTTCATCCCCGAACGCCGCCGCATCGGGGGCGTGGCCGATCCCGACGGAATCGAGGACGATGAGGAGCGCCTGTTTCACCTCGTCAGACTCCCATGGGATGCCAGGCGGTCTTGAACTCGATCGTGTCAAGGATGCGGTAGGGATCGTTCGCCTCTTCCTTGAACCAATCCGCGGGGGCGGCCAGGGAATGATCGTGGACCCGTTTGAGATTGTCGGCGGCACCGCCCTGCAGGATCCGGAAGATTTCCGCATCACCCGATCCGTCGATCACGGCATTCACATCGAGATGGCTCGCGAGCCAGGGGGCGAGTTCGGCACGTTTCCCGGTGAGCAGATTGATGACACCGCCCGGGAGATCACTCGTGGCAAGAGCCTCGGCGAGGGATAGGGCGGGGAGGGGAGCAGTCTCCGAAGCGAGGGCGACGCAGGTGTTGCCTGACAAAACGACACGACTCAACAGGGTCGTGAGACCGAGCAAAGAGGGTTGGTCGGGGGCGAAGATGCCGACGACTCCGGAGGGTTCGGGAGCGGTGAAATTGAAATGGGGCGAGGCGACGGGATTCACCGACCCGAAGACGGAGCCGAGTTTGTCGGTCCAGCCGGCGTGATGGACGAGCGTATCGACCGAGGCCTCGACCTCGCGCCGGGCGTCGGCGGGGCTGGCCCCGGTGACTTCGGAAATCTCGGCGGCGAAACTGGCGGCGCGTCCCTCGATCATCTCGGCGGCGCGGTAGAGGATCTGCCCGCGGAGGTAGGCGGTGGTGGCACTCCAGCCGGGCAGGGCGGCGCGGGCGGCGGCGATGGCATCGCGGAGATCCTTGCGCGAGGCGTGGCAGTAGTGGGCGAGGTGCTCGCGGGTGGTGGCGTGTCGGGCAGTCATGGTGCGTCCGCTCTCGGTGCGGGGGAACTTTCCGCCGATGTAGAGCTTGTAGGTCTTGAGGACCTTCAGTCGGGCAGGGGGCATGGCCCGAATGTAGCGGGAATCCTGTTCCCGGAACAGGAATTTTCAAAGAACGGCCCGATTTCCGGCGAGGAATCGCCTTGGACTCACGTGAAGAGAATGTGCGAACCCTCACCCGCGGCCTCTTCGTAGAACTGCCCGACGGTGAGGACGCCGTCGACGCGGTCGCAGAGGTCCTCGCGCTTCAGCTTGAACATGTCCATGGCGAGCTTGCAGGCGTAGAGCTTGCCGCCTGAGTCGGAGATGAGCTCGAGAAACTCGCGGACGGGTGGGATGTCGAGTTTGTCCATCTCCTTGTTCATGAGATGGGTCGCGAAGGCGCTGACGCCGGGGATGGCGCCCATCCAGGTGGGAAAGGGCATCGTCATGGGCAGGCCGAGCATGGGCATGGCCATGTTCAGGGCGGAATTGCCGACCGTGGAGACCTTCAGGTGATCGAGCGTCTTGTCGACGAGCGCGTTCAGACCGAAGAAGGTGAAAAAGACGGAGGCCTCGATGCCCTCCATTCGGGCGCCATTGGCCATGATGAGGGCGGGATAGACGCCGTCGAGCGAGCCACGGCTCACGATGAGGCAGATCTTTTTCACGGGCTGGGTGGGAGTGCTCATGTCTGGAGGGAAAGTGAAATCAAATGCAGCCGACCGGTTTCGGGATGCCGGCGATCTTGGAGGATTTTTTCAAGGGCCCGCCGGGGAAAAGATCGTAGAGCTCCTTGGTCGTGACGACGCCGCTTTTCCCCATGCCGCGGATGGTGAGGGCGGCGCCCTTGGCCTGTTGCTCGCGCAGGTAGCGGATCACTTTCCAGTGGCCCTCGACAAGAGGCCCGACGCCTTCTTCGGCGGCGATCGCCTCGGCGACGGCTTCGGTCCACTGGGTCATGTCGGTGAGGTAACCCTCTTCATTCACATCGAGGTCGGTTCCGGCGAGATTTTTGTTCATGGTAGGATGGGGGATTATTTCGCGGCCGCGGGCGGGGCCTTCTTTTGGCGGCTGATCCCCGGGAGGGGGCGCGCCTTGAGAAGGAGATTCCAATAGACGTGGCGGAAGGCGAGTTTGCCGAGGTGGTTGAGGCGGCTTTCCTCCAGCAGCTTCATCGGGCCGAAGGCGAAGGGAAAGCGGCCTTCGTGGGGCTCGTGCTCGTAGTTGAAATCGATGAGGAGGGCCTTGCCATCGCCCGATTCGATGAAGCAGTTCGAATGTCCGTCGAATTCCTCCTTCAGCGCTTCGCCGTTGATGTGGCGGAGAATGTTGTCGGCGAGCGTCTCGCTCTCGAAATGCGCGACCGATCCGGCCTTCGAGGCGGGCAGGTTGGTGGCATCGCCGAGGACGAAGACATCGGAATGATCGATCGACTGCAGGGTGTGTTTGTGGGTGGCGATGAAATCGAGGTCATCGCCGAGTCCGGAGCGGCGCACGGCTTCATCGCCCATGTTCGTGGGCGTGGTGACGAGGAGATCATAGGGCACCTCTCGTCCGTCGTAGCAGACGAGTTTGTCGTTTTCCTGATCGACGCGTTCGGCCACGAAATCGGTGACGAGTTCGATCCCCTTGTCGCCGAGGAGATGCCCGAGCTTTTTCGAGGCCTTCGGTTTGGTGAAGGCACCGGAGAGCGGGGTGACGTAGGTGAGGGTGACCCGGTCGCGGATGCCCCGCTTCTTGAAGTAGGAGTCGGCGAGAAAGGTGAACTCAAGCGGGGCGACGGGACATTTCACCGGCATCTCGTTCACATGGACGACGACCCGCCCGCCCGGGAAAGAGGCAAGTTTCTCCCGCAGCGCCCGGGCGCCGTCGAGGGTGTAGAAATCGTGGATGTTCACCCGCCACTTCGGTCCCAGCATGCCCTCGGTCTCCTCGGGAGCGGTGCGGCAACCGGTCGCGACGATGAGCACATCGTAGGCGAGGACGTTCCCGTTCGCGAGGGCCACTTCGTGATCCTGCGGCCGGATCTCGCCGATCTCGGCGTGGATGAAGTCGACTCCATCCGGCACGAAATCGCGGGTGTTCCGCACGATCTGGGACTCCGTGTAGTCGCCGAAGGGAAGAAAGAGCAACCCCGGCTGGTAGAGGTGCTTCTCCGACCGGTCCACGAGGCGCAACCGCCATTCGGCGCGGGGGAGGCGGCGCCGAAGGTGGTTGGCCATCATGGTTCCAGCCGTTCCGGCTCCGAGGATGAGGAGATCACGCATACGGGTCGGGGATTAATATAACTATATAGCGATGAATGGAATCTCAAGGGGAAATTCTTCCGAAAATGGAGAAATGCTGCGCGGAAATTGTCAGAAGCGGATTGGCAGGGGCTCGCGGATGTGGTTCGCTCATGGGGATGGATTCCTCAAAGCCGGATCGACCGGTGCAGCAGCCGATCTTCTCATTCCGCTTCCGTCGGAATTTCCTCTTTGTCGCGACCTTGCTCACGCTGGTGCTGGTCTTTCTCGGGGTGGTGCCCTATCACGAGCGGCTTTCGGAGAGTGTGGCACGTTTCACGATTTTCTGGGCCGGCGTGTTCGTGCTGGCGACCGCGGTGCTGGCCCTCGCGATCTACGATCTGGCCCGGGTGCGGCGGGAACACCAGCGGCGGGTGCGTGAGTTGGAAAAGGAACTCGCCGCGGCGGCGGCGGACGCGCGCGAAATGATGCGGCGTCATCAGGAGGAGGCGTCCGGCCATGGCTCCGGAGACCGAAGGTGAGGTGACTGCCGCCGCCGGTCCTTTCCGTTTGCCGGGGCGATTCCTCTGGCGTAAACCAAGGGCGATGCAGATCAACGCCTGGTTCATCGTCATTGTCGTCGCCCTCGTCGTGCTCTGGAAGCTCGATCTCTTCGCGACCTTGTTGAACCTGAAATCACTCGGGGCGGAAATCCCGGAGGCTTTCCGCGGGGTGATCGACCAGGAAGCCTATGAGCGCTCGCAGGAATACACCCGCGCCAAGGCCGTGCTGGGGATCGGCGAGGGGATCTTTTCCCTGGTGGTGCTGTTCACCTTCTGGTGCCTCGGCGGCTTTGGCTGGCTCGACGGCGAGGTGCGGGAATTTATCGGCAAAGGCGGCTCGATCCTCGCGGGAATCGTCTACATCAGCGCGATCGCTCTGGCCCTGGGGATTCTCCGTCTGCCCTTCGATTACTATGAAACGTTCGTGCTGGAGGAGCAATTCGGCTTCAACCGCACCACGCTCGGGATCTGGATCGGCGATCTGGTGAAAGGAGCGGCCTTGTCGTTCCTGCTCGGAGCCCCCTTGCTGGCGGCCTTGATCTGGATCTTCGAATCGGTGCCTTTGGCCTGGCTCTGGGGTTGGGGATTGGTGACGGCCGCGTCCCTGTTGCTCGCCTACGTGGCTCCCACGTGGATCCTCCCGCTCTTCAACCAATTCCAGCCGTTGCCCGACGGCAGTCTCCGCCAGTCGATCGAGGCGATGGCCAAAAAGTGCGATTATCCGCTCACGGAAGTCAGTGTGATGGACGGATCGAAGCGCTCGACCAAGTCGAATGCTTTTTTTAC
>JALRFZ010000023.1 GCA_023253615.1 Verrucomicrobiales bacterium
CCCAGATCGAAGCCGTAACCCTCGATCTCGCGGAAGTTCAGTTTCCCGCCGATGCGCTCGTTCTTTTCGACGATGCGGACCTCGAAGCCCTCGGCTCTCAGCGAAGCGGCCGCGGCGAGACCGCCGAGTCCGGCTCCGACAACGACAACACGTTTGTTCCGGGGGCTTTTTCCATCGATCATGCGGTGATTTCGGTCTTGTGGTAACGAAGCCCGAAAGTATCCGAGATCAGGTTCGACGCAATCCTCGCGGATTCGAAAATCGTGGGGAGACCGCTGCCTGGATGAGTACCACCCCCGACGAGGAAGCAGTTCTTGAATTCCTCGAAACGGTTGCGCGGCCGCATCCAGGCCATCTGGCTGAGGCAGTGCGAGAGGTTGAAAGTGGCCCCTTTGAAAATGTCGAGCTCGGTGTTCCAGGTCTTCGGCGTGTAAATTTTCTCGACCTCGATGCGCCGCTCGAGATCATCGATTCCGAGACGGTCGGCGAAGGCTTTGAAAACGTGGCTGCGGTAGCGGCCCTGGATCTCGTCCCAGTCGAGGTCGCCATCGAGATTCGGCGTCGGAACGAGGATGTAGAGGCTCGATTTGCCCTCGGGTGCGAGGGTCGGGTCGGTGATGCTCGCATTCCGGACGTAGAAGGAGATGTCGTCGGAGCTGCGGTTCAGCTTGAAGATCTCGTCGACGTTCTTCCGGTAGTCCCGGGCGAAAACGATCGAGTGGTGGGGCAGGTCGTAGAGACCGTCCACACCGAGATGCATCATGAAGGTCGAGCAGCTGTATTTCATGCTCTCGAGTTTCTCCTTCGTGTATTTCTTCAGCGCGCCGTCGGGCACGAGATGCGTCATGGCATGGGCGAAGTCCGCGTTGATGATGACGCTGTCGGCATGGACCTTCTCACCGTTTTCCAACTCCACTCCGGTGACCTTGCGCCCGTCGAGGATGAGCTGCTTCACCGGCGTGCCGGTGTGGATGCGCGCCCCGCAATCCTCGGCCGCACGGGCGAAGGCCTTCGGGATCTCGGCGAGGCCGCCGATGGTGTGGTAGATCCCGTGCTCGTGCTCCATGTAGGAGAGCATCGCGAAAGCGCCGGGGCACTCCCACGCCGACATGCCGAGATATTTGCTCTGGAAAGAAAAGAGCAGGGCGAGCTTCTCGTCGGTGAAGTAGCGCTTCAGGTTGTCGAAGACGGTCGATCCGAGGGAGAGGTGCGGCAGGGCGGGCAGCAGGTCGGGACGCAGCGAGCGGACCGGGTCGGAGAAGTCGCGCTGGAACGCGGGAAGGAGGCTCTTGAAGCGGGCTTTTTCCTTTTTCAGGAAGGTGTCCATCGCGCCCGATTGGCCGGGGAAGAGGCGCTCGATCTCCTTCTTCGTATCCTCGTTGTTGTTGCACGCCCGGAAGATCTCGTCGTCGAAGCGCAGTTCATACATCGGATCGAGCCGCACGAAATCGAGGTAGTCGGCCGAGTCGAGCCCCGCCTCGATGAAAATGCGGTCGAGGAGCGACTTCATCATCAGGAAGGTCGGTCCGATGTCGAAGCGGTAGCCTTGCTCCTCATGGCAGCCGGTGCGTCCGCCGAGGCGGTCGTGCTTCTCGAAGAGATCGACCTGGATCCCGCGGCTCGCGAGCAAGAGGGCGCTGGCGACCCCGCCGGGGCCGCCCCCGATGATGATCACTTTCTTGGCGGGATCTCCCGCCCCTGTGGAACCCAAATCCTTCATGTCGCGCATCGTCGGGCCTCCCGTCCGTGATCCCCGGGGACCCCGGCCTCGGCCCGTCTCGTTATTCATCGTTTCGGCCCATGAATTCGTCGACATTTTTTTTCGACGAAGGTCTGCTCGGATCGTATCGGTCATGACTGCGGTTTCTCGGCGGGGTTGCTTTTCGCCTCGGAGGTTATACGCGCCACGTGAGAAAGATGGACGAAACTTCGACAAGCTCATCCCCCGACCCGGCCGCGATCCGGATACGGGCGCGGAAATTCCTCGATTCGGGCGCGGCCCGCCCGCTCGACTTCCGGCTCGCCGCGCTCGCCCGTCTCGAGGCCGCGATCCATCGTCGCACCGACGATCTTCTCGCAGCCCTCGCCGCGGACCTCGGCAAACCCGGACTCGAGGCCTGGCTCGCCGAGGTGCATTTCGTGATCTCGG
>JALRFZ010000142.1 GCA_023253615.1 Verrucomicrobiales bacterium
GGAGTAGTGGAGTAGTGGAGTAGTGGAGTAGTGGAGTAGTGGAGTAGTGGAGTAGTGGAGTAGTGGAGTAGTGGAGTGTTGCGAATCTGCTTGCCCGCAGACGCCAAACGATTTTTCCCGAAACTCCAACACTCCCAAAAAAGACCGTAAGATCGACGCAGTTCACGCGGTCTTCTCTCGACCATCCCTCCCCCTCCCCAGCCCCCGCCATGCAACGCGACACCGAGGAATTCATCGAACTGCTCACCGGGGCGCAGTCGGCCGTGTTCGGCTACATCGTTTCGCTCTGCCACGACCACGCCCTCGCCAAGGACATCCTCCAGGAGACGAACCTTACGCTCTGGCGCAAGGCGGATGATTTCGAGCAGGGCACCAGCTTCACGGCCTGGGCCTGCCGCACCGCCTATTTCCATGTCCTGAATCACCGGCGCAAATTCAGCCGCGAGCAGCTCGTCTTCGACGAGGATGTCTTCGATTATCTCGCCGAGCGCCAGGAAGAGCGCGCCGCGGGATCGGATGTCCGGCTCGAGGCCCTGAGGAATTGCATCGCGAAACTCCCGGCCGCGCAGCGGGATCTTGTCGACCGACGTTACCGCCCCGGCGCCAGCGTCCAGGCGATCGCCCGCGACGATGGGAAAACGGAAGGCGCGATCTCGCAGGCCCTTTTCCGCATCCGCACCGCCCTGCAGCGCTGCATCGAGAAGCAACTGGTGAAGGAGGAACCCGCATGAAACACGACGAACGTCTCGAACGGGTCAGCCTTCTCGCCTCGCGTCTCCTCGATGGTCTCGTCTCGGACGAGGAACGCGCCGAATTGAACGAACTCCTCCGCGGCGATCCGGAGACCTGCGAGCTCTACCTCGACCTCGCCGAGACCCATGCCCTCCTCGCGCTGGAGCATGCCGGTGACGAGCTCGCGACCCAGGTGGCCGATATCCTGCCATTCCCAGCCATCACGCCACGGAAGAAATCCATCGTCCGGTCACCCCGGATCTGGCGTGCCCTCACCGCGGCGGCCGCGGTCGCTCTACTCGTGAACGGTTATCTGCTCTGGCAGAACGGGGCGGAGCAGGAGTTGATGGAAGAGCCTTCGCACGGACCCGGGGTCGCCGTCCTCAGCCGCGTCGTCGATCCGGAATGGGCGGAGGGCAATGCTTCGCTCTCGGTCGGGGAATCGGTCCCTGCCGGCCGTTTCTCGCTGCGATCCGGTCTTGCCCAGATCGAGTTTTTCAGCGGAGCGGCGGTCATCGTCGAAGGTCCGGCCGAACTCGATCTCGAATCGGCCTGGCGGGTCGTTTGCCGCAGCGGTCGCCTCCGTGCTTTCGTGCCGGAACCGGCGCAGGGATTCACCATCGTCACGCCGGACTACGAGGCCGTGGATCTCGGCACCGAATTCGCCCTCAGCGTCGGCAGCGACGGCCGCAGCGAGGTCCACGTCGTCGATGGCGAGGTGCGGCTTGACTCGGCCGACGGTCGCGAGCTTCGTCACCTCGGCGCCGGGGCGGCGGTGCGAGCCGATGGGGGATTGCTGACCTCGATCGAAAGCCGCGGCGAGGCCTTTGTCGATCGCCAGAAACTCCTGGAACTGGCGAGGGATGACTGGCGCTCGCGCTACGCCGCCTGGAAACGGCACAGCGACGATCTGCGGGAAGACGCCGCCTTGCTCGCGTATTTCGATTTCGAAGATCAGGATCCCTGGGATCGCGCCCTCGGGAACCGTGCCGTGAATCGCGCCCCCGGCCTGCCCGCGGGCGGAGCCATCATCGGTGCCCAATGGACCCAAGGCCGTTGGCCGGGCAAGGGCGCGCTCGAATTCAAGCGCATCACCGATCGTGTCCGCCTCCGCATTCCGGGGGATTATCAATCGATGACCCTCTCGGCCTGGGTGCGGGTGGAGGGCTTCGACCGTTGGCTGAATTCGCTGATGCTCACCGACGGTTGGGAGGTCGGCGAAGTCCATTGGCAGATCAGCGACAAGGGCCAGCTCATCCTCGGCGTTTCGGGTGGTGTGAATTGCTACTCCGAACCCGTGCTCTCGCCCTCCGATCTCGGTCGCTGGATGCATCTCGCGGCGACGGTGGAAACCTCCTCGACCCAAGGGCGCATCATTCACTATCTCGATGGCCGTCCCGTCAGTGAAGAGAGGTCCGCCCGCCCCATGCCGCCGCTCCGCATTGGCGACGCGGAGATCGGCAACTGGCAACACCAGGGCAAGGGGCACCCGATCCGCAGTCTCAACGGACGCATCGACGACTTTTTCATCCTCAGCCGGGCGATGACACCGGAAGAGATCGGCAAGGTGTATCAGGAAGGTCTGCCGAATCGGTGACAAAAATCCCGCGGCTTTTTCCGACAAAGGATCGCGAACGCGGGTAGACTCCTCCATGATCCTGTTGGGAATCGAAGGAGGCGGCACGCGGACCACCGTGCTGTTGGTGGATGAGGCGAGCGACGCTGTTTTGGCGGAGTTCACCGCAGGTCCGGGCAACATCCACCTGCTGCCCGGGGAAGCTCTCGATCACCATCTGCGCGAGATCAGGGAAAGGCTCCCGGTCATGCCAGATCGCATCGGCATCGGTCTCGCCGGCGTCCGTGCCGAGGGCGACCGTCTCCGCGTCTCCGCCGCGGTGGGCCGGCAATGGCCGGGGGTGCCGTGCCGGGTCAGCGACGATCTCGTTCTCGCCCTCGAGGCGACGGATTGGCGGGCGGACTGTGTTGCCCAGGTCCTCCTCGTGAGCGGCACCGGCTCGTGCTGTCTCGGGCGGAACCGGGCGGGCGAAGTGGTGAAGGTCGGCGGCCGCGGACACGTCATCGGCGATCGTGGCAGCGCCACGGACATCGCCCTTCATGCCCTGAAATCGATCGTCACGCTCTCCGACATCCACGCGGACTGGCCGGCCCTGGGAGCGGACATTCTCAATTTCCTCCAGATGAACGAACCGGAGTCGCTCATCGAGTGGTCCATGACCGCCAGCAAGACCGAACTCGCCGGGCTCGCCCGCGTTGTCTTCGATGCGGCCGTCTCGCGCGGGGACGAGGTCGCCCTCGCCATCCTGCAGCGGGCTTCCCTCCGCCTCGCGAAAGACACCGTGCATTGCGCGGCCCGGGTCGCGAAACGGGGCGAGAAGGTGCAGTTTGTCCTGAACGGCTCGGTGCTCCTGAAGAACTCCGCCTTCTGTGAGGGAGTGATTTCAAGAATCCGCGACGCATGGCCCGAGGCCGAGGTGCAACAGCTCGATCGATCGGGTGCCTGGGGGGCGGTCGCCTTGGCGCGTGGAGCAGAATCGAAAGCGATGCTCGCTCCGCCTGCGGATCACGGGCGCTCCGACGGGATCGTCGCGTGGAAGCCCGTCGCCGCCTCACCCACCGAGGGACGCCACCCCAAGTCCACCCGTTTCTCCGACCTGCCCCTTGCGGAGGCAATCCAACTCATGCTGGAGGAAGACCTCACCATCCCGGGGAAAATTCTCGCCGAATGCGATCGGATCGAGTGGACCGTGCGTCGCGTTGTGAAGGCTTTCGCCGAAGGCGGACGGTTGATCTATTGCGGAGCCGGCACGAGCGGACGCCTCGGCGTCCTCGATGCGAGCGAATGCCCGCCCACGTTCCGCACCCCCGCGCACCTCGTCCAAGGGATCATCGCCGGAGGCCGCACCGCTCTCTGGAGTGCCGTCGAAGGGGCCGAAGACGACTCCGCCGCCGGTCGCAAAGCCATCGTCCACCGACAGGTCACCGCCGCGGATGTCGTCATCGGTATCTCCGCGAGCGGGCATGCCCCTTTCATCTGGGGCTGTCTCGGAGAGGCAAAGAGCCGCGGTGCCGCCACCGTGCTCGTTTGCTGCAATCCCGGCTACCGCGATCATCCTTTGCTCGACCAATCCATCCTGCCCGACACCGGGCCTGAGATCCTCACCGGGTCCACCCGTCTCAAGTCCGGGACCGCGACCAAGCTCGTCTTGAATCTCATCACCACCCTCGCGATGACCCATTCCGGAAAAGTGATTGGCAACCTCATGATCGATCTCAATCCGTCGAACTCGAAGCTCCGCGGTCGTGCCGTGCGCATCGTCCGCGAACTCACCGGAGCCGACGAGGAAAGCGCACGGGCCGCCCTCAAGGAGGCCGGCTGGGTCGTGCGGGATGCCTGCTCGCGTCTCGGGCGGAAGTCGTAGGGAATTCGCAGCCAAGGGCGTGGGGAATGGCGGGCTGGAGAATCCCGACAGCCGGAGTTTGTCGGGCATTCAATCCGGTGTTTCGATCACCCGCACCTCCAGGGCACGGAGGACACGGAGCTCGCCCCAATCCGCGCCTTTCATGCGGCGGGAGCCCGTCCGACGCTTCGGGCTCATCCGGCCTTGTGCCTGGAGGCTTTCGAAGACCTCCTCCACAAACGCCGTCGAGCCGATCACCGCGCCATCGATGAAGTAGCGGACTTTTTGCCGGAGAATCTCGGCTTTTCCCGGTTTGGAGCGTTTTTCGACCACCTCCTCGACGAGATCCCGCGGGATCCCACGCCTCGATCCGGCACCCGAGCATTCATCCCCTTGGATTTCGACACCATCGAGATAGAGGAGCCGCCGGTAGTCATCCCGGAACCTCTCCCAGTCAGAGGACGAGGTGGAGGATGGGTTTTCCAGACCTTCCCTCCCGATCGAAGCGAGGCCTTCCCGGGCTTTGCGCGATCCCCGTCCCGTCCCCATGGCCTCACCGTAGCCGCTCCAACGGTAGTCCTCGGGCCGGACCACGATTCCTGCCCTCACCGGATTGAGATCAATGTAGGCCGCCACCGTCTGGAGTGCCGCCTCACCACCTTCGACGAGCACGCTTTTGAAGCGCCCTTCCCAAAGGGTGCCCGTGCGGCCGAGGCGATGGTTCATGAAAATGGAAACACGTTGTTTCAACTCCTTGATGAAGATCGAGAGATCGCCGCGGCGATGTTCGTAGCGGTCGAGGAGGTTTTTCTCATGAGCAAGATTTCCCGTTTTCCGGGCCATCTCCAGCTCCGCCGCGACCGTCTCGACCGTCGCTTTGTCGTAGAGGAGTGGGAGCAGTTCCAGAAGCCGCCCTGCATCCAGGCGGGGCAGCGCCTCCCGCTCGGGCACTTCGAGCAAGAGGATGTTGTGCAGTTTTATACCAAAACTGCCAAATCTTTGATTTTGAGCCAGTTACCTCCTGAAAATTCCCAAGGGAAAGCCCGATGGAAGGGACCAAGGCTCGGATCCAGACCGCTTCCGGACCACGATTAGAGCAAATTCCGCGTTCTGGGAAGGAATATCTTGCCGACTTGGGCAGGCTCCTCCCGGCCCGCTACCCCGGTTGACTCCCCGCGCGAGCCATGCACCCACTCGACAAAATGATGCAGGAACCCGTCGTCGCCGCGAGCTTCGAATGGATCGACCCGCCCTCGACCGACGGCACCCCCCGGCGCTGGCGGATCCGAGTCCCGAAGGAGATCTTCGAGAAATACCGCGTGATACCGCGCTCCACCTCTCGATCTTTGTTGCGCAACAAAGATCAGTCCTGAAGCAGAGGTCGTCCGGCTCATTCGAGCCAGAGCAGGGACGCGCCCGGATTGTCACGGTCAGGCACGACCTTGCCTCCGTATCGCGTCGCGGCCCGCTTCATCGCCGCCACGATCTGGGGCTTGAGGAGGGCGATTCCTCGGGTGGACCCGTGACCGTGGATCACCTTCAGGCCACGGTAGTTGCCGCGCAGGGCCTCGTCGATCGCCCGCTCCAGCTTCCGTAGGGCGGTGTCGCGGTCCTCCCCGGAGTGGACGACGTCGACCTGATGCACCCGGCCGTTGCTCCGGGAGCGGAGCGCCATCCCGCACTTCGGGCAGTCGAGCCGTCCGAGGGACTCGACCTCAAGGCCGCAGTGGGGGCATTCGGGGTTCTGGTTCATGGGGGTGAAGGCCGGAAATGGTGAAGACGGATCCGACACGAAGTTCCATCCATGCACTCGAGGCAAGAGCGGTGATGGGGAATTCTCGGAAAATCTTCAGGGGGTCACCCCACTGCTGACCCTTCCCCTTCCCTTTTTGGGTTGAAATCGAGCCTCATCTCCTGTCCGATCGAGCCGGTAATCTCCATTCTGCCATGCCCTACCTGGTCTCCAAGCCACAGAAAGAAAATCCTTTTCTAGGGCGTGTGCCTCCTCCACTGCGAACCGGTAGGCATATGGGCCGATGTCCGCGCGCTGCCGATCGGGTCCGCACTTCGTCACCCCAACCCGGTTTCCCGAAACCCAGAAGATGGCGTCCTGCCGGAAGCGCCTACCGAGATCGCAGGCGGCCTCGAAGCCCATCTCGATCGCCCACCCGGGTTCCCTGTCCCGATTTGGCAGCTGAGCAGCCCTCAAGACGGCAGATTGAATTTTTTTCATTTTTTCTCTCCGATGGCCCGTGGTTGTCCCACCCCCTGCGCGAAGTTGTTTTGATGAGAATCGAGAAGACCCAGCCCAAAACCACCGACATTGCTTTCATCCTTGACCGCTCGGGGTCGATGCAGGAGCACACCGAGGCGGCTATTGCCGGCTTTAATGAATTCCTCCGCGACCAGCAGCAGGTCGAGGGGCAGGCCCGGCTTAGCCTCGTGCTTTTTGACGACCGGGTTGAAATCCCCATTGATAACATTCCGCTGAGTGAGGTGATCGGTCTCGACACCCGCATCTACGCAACCCGGGGCTCGACCGCCCTGCTGGACGCGATCGGGCTGACCATTGATGCGTTCAAAGTCCGCATTCGGGAGCATCCTGAAGGTGATCGGCCCGATCAGGTCATCTTCGCGATTTTCACCGACGGAGACGAAAATGCGTCGCACCGCTTCACCTGGAAGGACATTGCGGGCAAAATACGGCGGCGTCAGGAGAAACAGGGCTGGGAGTTTCTCTTCCTGGGCGCGAATCAGGATGCCATCGCGACCGCCGTACAGATGAACATCCACGCCCGCAACGCCGCGACGGCCAGCTACAGCGCCGAGGGCGTGAGGGGATCGGCGAATGCCTTCAGCCGCAAAGCCCGGGCGATGCGGGAGTCGTTGTCGGCGGAGTATGGTGCGGCTCCGAATGAGGATTTGATGAAGCCGATGGGTGAAATTTTGCGGGAGGAGGAGGGGGGGGCGGGAGTGGGGTCGTTCCCTTAAAGTGCCCGTAGCTGTTGCCCGCCATTGATCCACCTGCTACACTCCGCCCGTCAACATGATCGACTTCTCCTACACTGGCCATGAGAGCTTCCCATTCCGCATAAGCTGGCTTCCCATTCGCATCAACCTAAGCGCTTAACCTGTTTATTTTTAACGAGTTAAATATCTATTTTCGGCGAGTTTTTCCTTGACTTTGCGAGA
>JALRFZ010000329.1 GCA_023253615.1 Verrucomicrobiales bacterium
ACGTCTCGCGGAAGGCAGCGGCTACCGCGCCACCGAGGACGGCCTCTTGCAAATCCAGCTCGACCTCGCCCGGAACGAGGACCCCGGCACGTGGGAAATCTCCGTCCGCGAACTCGCCTCACGCTCCGGCGCGATGGCGGCGATGCGGGTGGCGGATTGAGGTTTTTGTCAGGATCCCCGTCCCACCCAGAGCACCCCGATCCGCTTCTCCCACCGATCGGCCCAGCGTTCCTTGTAAGGGGCGTGCATTCCGAGATCGTAGGTGAGGATCCCTTCGTCGGCACAACGCCGGAGATTTTCGATCTGCAGGCGGTTGCCCAGCCCGAGATCCCGGGCCGATTCCCGGTAACTCATCTGCAGCCCGCGATACGTCGTGCCCGCGACCCCTCCGAAGATGTGGGCGAGATCGACCCCGTCCCGGCGCGCCACGAGCATCCGGAGATCTCCCGCGGCATGGAGCCCCTCCAGCAGCGCCCGATAAAACGCGGCGTATTCGGGAATCTGGAAGATGTCGGTGCCTTCACGCCATTTGTAGCTGTCGCGCTGGATCCCGAGAAGAATTGCGAAAAGGGCGTCGGGATCTTCCTTCGAGAGATCGAGGATCTCCAGACCGGGAACAGGTTCGGAGGCCTCGCGCAACGAACGCCGGAATTTTTTGGAGCGACGCTCCCTCCATGCCCCGGCCCCTTCCCCGAGATCGATCCGCATCACATCCATCCCGGGATACTCGCGCCAGCACCGGCTGACGGGAATCAAGGTCCGGAGGGCGCGATGGACGGGCCCTTCCGACAAGAGCCCCCCGATGAAAAAGGCAAGGGGCCCGCCACGCTCCGCCGCGGCCAGGTCCGAGGCCTCGCGCAGGAGGGCGACGGTGGCGGCGGGATCGCCCGCAAGGGGACAGCCGAACATCCAAGAGGCTTCGAAGGGGAAATGGATGCCCGAGGGTTCCCGCGGGGAGAAAAGGAGCCAGGCTCCATCTTGCTCGACGATGAAAGGATCGTCGGCGGGTGCGGTGTGGAGATGTTCCAGGGCGGCGAGCTGCCAGAGAGCCCCCGAACAGAATTCGCAGGCCCCCGGGGTTGCCGCGACGGCGGCGGAGTATTCCTCCACGCGATTCCGGAACTCCGCCAGGGTGAGCCGGTTCATCGGCGGCAGCGCGAAAACGGGGTCTTATGGATTGAGGAAGGCACGGATGAGGCGGCCATCGCGACTCAGGACCATGACGGAGGTTTTATCCTGCGGCAGGTCTCCCAGCAGATCGTAGAAGGTGGCCACATCGGTCACCCCATCCTGGTTGATGCGATGAATGAGATCGCCACGCTGGAAACGCTGTGCTGCCTGCGAATCAGCCTTCACCTCGGTGATGACGATGGCGGGAGCGCCCTCGGGGAGACCGAGCGCGGCCCTTTGCGAGGCGTTCAGGTTCGCCACGGAGATGCCGAGCGCTTCGGCGATGGCCTGGCCGCTAGCGGCGATGTCGGAGCGCAATTTCAGCGTGTTGGTGTCGGACTTCGCGATCGCCGTCACCGCCGCCTCCATCGGCTGGCCCTTCCGGATGATGGTGAGATCCGCGACTTCCCCCGACTTCTTCCCGCCGATCCGCGAGAGAGCCTCCTCGGCGTTGCGCACCGCCTTGCCGTCGAATTTCAGGATGACGTCGCCGGGTTTCAACCCCGCCTCCTCGGCCGGAGATCCTTTTGAAACATCGGTGATGAGCGCCCCCTGCGTGCTGGAGAGCCCCATCGCGATGGCGTAGTTCCTCGGGAGATTGTCGACCTCGAGCCCGAGGTAGCCGCGGATGAGGGGACGTCCGAGGACGATGGCTTCGAAGACTTCCTTCGCCTCGTTCGCGGGGATGGCGAGCCCGATGCCCTGCCAGACGCGCACATCCTCCTGCCCGGTGAAAATGGCGACGTTGATGCCGATGATCTCGCCCCTCACGTTCACGAGCGGTCCGCCCGAATTACCGGGATTGATGACGGCATCGACCTGGAAATACTCGTTCGCCCCGTCACTGAGCTCGCGCTGTTTCGCACTGATGATGCCCTGCGTGACCGTCTCGCTGAGGCCGAAGGGGTTGCCGACGGCGAGGACCATCTCGCCCACGCGGACTTTCTCCGAGTCGCCGAAGGGGAGCGGCTGCAGCGGCGGCAGGGTGCCCCCATCGGGCGCCTTGAGCTGGAGCACGGCGACATCGACGTTGGGGTCGCTGCCGATCCACTCGGCGTCATACTGGCTCCCGTCGTGGAGCGTCACGCGGATGGCATCGACCCCCGCGACGACGTGGTGATTCGTGACGATATGCCCCTGGTCCGTCACGATCACGCCTGATCCCAGTCCCGGGGCGGCGTAGCTTTCATTCCGCCGGTAACCGAAAAAACCGAAGGGATCGGTCGGCACGACGCGGGTGACGTTCACGTTCGTGGTCGTGTCGATGCTGACGACCGAAGGCACGACCGCATCGGTCAGATCCGAGACGGCGCGGTTCACCTCGGCGAGGACGCCGAGATTGTTGAGATCGAGCGGTTCGGCGCGGAGGAGCGGCGCGGGCGATCCGGCTTGGGCGACCAAGGGTGTCTCCGCTCCGATCACGGCGGCGAGAGGACGCTGACGGAGGAGGTCGAGCAGGTCATAGCGACCGCTCTCGCCCAGCAGGCTGAAATAAACCGATCCGGAAAACGCGGTGATGACGGCAACGCCGAAGAGATGGAGAAAAAAACGGGCCATGGTTCCAAAAGGGAAAACTGCGGGTGAAGCCGGATTTCACGGTGCGGCGACCTTCGCCACCGCGGGGAAGGACTCGACGAGACGCTGGTCGTCGGGAGCGAGATCGTTCACCGGCACGTTCCAGCGCTGCCCCGAGGCATCCTCGAGGATGACGCGGGTGGCGTCGCGCTGCACGAATTTGGCGAAAACCAGCTTGCCGAGGTAGTTCGACCAATCGCGGTATCCCCTCGCGACGAGCGAGGCCTTCTGCACCTTGATCGACTCGAGCACGGGCGCGCAAGCGGCCGCGAGCTGGTTGAAATAATCCACCGGACGGCCCGTGCGATAGCCGCGGATGCCGCGCTCGACCTCGCCGTTGGGATTGAAGATGAGCACGTTGGGATACCCCTTGACCTTGAACTTGTCCTTCAGCCGCCGCAGCGCGTCGGGAGCGTCCGAGTAGTTGCGGGGGTAACTGAGATAGCAGATCACGAGGTGTTCCTTCACATACTCGTTGAAGCTCTTGGTGGAAAAGACTTCCTGGGAAAGGGCCATGGCCTGGGTATTCCAGACACCGGTGAAGAGGAGGAGGAGCGGCTTCTGCTCGCGCTGGGCCCGGTCGAAGGCGTAGTGCGGATTGATCTCCCACCAGGCGCTCTCCGGATCATCCGGATAGACCGGGACGCGCTCGGGCCGTTCCGGCTCGATGATACGGGCGTCGCTCTGCATCTGGGAAATGGTCGCTCCCATCGGCACGGGAGCCGCCGCCGGTGCGACCGGGGCTGCGACGAGGTCGGCGGGGGTGGCGACCATGGGAGGCGCGGGAGCCGCGGGAGCCCCCCCGGCCGGAGCACCCGGACCGACCGGCTGCGCCACCGGAGCCGTGTCAGGAGCGGTCGCGAACTCACTCACAAGGGGTTGAGCGGGAGCAACCGGCATCGACGGGACCGCCGGCCCACCCGGAGCCGGAGGCACCGGCGGAGGGGCGATCCGCCCGGATCCTTCCTGTGCGGAAAGGCGCAGAACACCGACCGGCAAGGTCAGTGCCGAGAGAAGGATCACGATGGAGGCGGGCGGTCGCATCTTTCCCGGATACCTTAGCAAAGACCATCTCATTTGACAGGAAAATTGACAAGCGCCCGGTCCCTTGCTCTGTTTGCGCGCCGTTTCCCC
>JALRFZ010000330.1 GCA_023253615.1 Verrucomicrobiales bacterium
GGATTCGCTCTCCCTTTCGATCGCGGCGGCGAGCATCATCGCGAAGGTCGAGAGGGACCGGATCATGCTCGCCTTTGCCGGGAGCTTCCCGGGCTACGGCTTCGAGCGTCACAAGGGGTATGGCACCGCCGCCCATCTCGAGGCGCTGAACCGGCTCGGGCCGTGTCCGATCCACCGCCGCAGTTTCGCTCCGGTCGCCCAACTCGAACTCGATCTCCGTTGAGACCGCTCATCCAGGCTTGGTATCGCTGGGGCGATCGGGAACTCGATCGCCCTGTGGATCTTCCGCCCCGCGATTCGTTCGATCCCGGGCCTTGGAATGCCCTCGTCGGCAGCACCGGCGAGCGTCTCGCCGCGAAGCAGCTCTGGCGCACGGGGCGCAAGGTGCTCTATCGCAACTACCGTCCGAAGGAAGGCGGCGAGGTCGATATCGTCTATCGCGAGGGCGACACCCTCGTCTTTGGCGAGGTCAAAACGCGGACCCGGGGTAAGTTCGGCGATCCTTCCAAATCCGTGACCCGAGCCAAGGAGAAACTCGTCATCCGGGGCGCGAATGCCTGGCTGCGCGAATTGAACCATCCCGAAGTGCAATTCCGCTTCGACATCATCGAGGTGCTCCTGCACGAGGGCGAATTGCCGCGGATCCAGGTGATCGAAAACGCCTTCACCACCCCGCAGACAGGACTCGGAATGTGAATTGCCTCAGACGCGGAAGAGCGCCCCGAGCCTTTTCCCGAGGATCATGCCGGCACCCACGATGGTCACGGCGAGAAAGACCATCGCCCAGACGCCGAGAGCCGAGGCGAGGTTCGGTCCGGTGCCGAGGGAGGTGACGAGGGCGTAGATCGCCTTGGTGATGGGGAAATGCTGCTGTTGCTCCGCGAGGATGAGCGAGTCGGAGACCTCGAGCATCGCGAAGGAAAAGGCGAGGAGGCATCCCGCGATGAGATTCGCCGAGATGAGGGGCAGGGTGACGCGCCGCATCGCCTTGAGAGGTGTACAGCCGAGATTCTGCGCGGCTTCCTCGAGGCTGACGCTGGTCTGCTGGAAGCCGGCCGCCGCCGATCGCACCACGTAGGGCAGGCGCCGCACCGCGTAGGCGATCACGAGGATCAGCAGCGGATCTTCCGCCCGGATGAGGAAGTCGAAGGCCTGGCCCTCGCGGGTCATCGCGAGGTAACCGAAGGCAAGGACGAGCCCCGGCACCGCGAGCGGCAGCATTGCCATGGCATCGAGCAGCTCGCGTCCGGCCAACTTCGTCCGCACCACGACGTAGGCGATGCCGATGCCGAGGACGAGATCGAGCAAGGTCGCGAGCGAGGCGTATTTCAGCGAATTCCCGATCGAGGAGAGGGTGAGGGGGTGGCCGAGGGCGTCGGTGTAATGTTGTCCTGTCAGGGCCGTCGGCAGGATCGTGCCATACCAATCGTTCGAGAGCGAAAGGAGGACGACGCCGAGATGCGGCAGGATCGCGATCGCGGTGATCGCGGAGAACAGCCCGATCGAGAGCGCCGCCATCCCGCCCGAGGCCGGTCGCAGCGTCCGCCCCGTCGAGGCCCGGCCGGATCCGGCGAAATTGTCGCGCCCAAAGAAAAATTTGCCCAACAGATAGAAGAGCGTCGTCGCCACCAGCATCACGACGACGAGAGCGTAGGGAAAGGGATTGCCGCTGAGATCCTTGATCCCCTCGAAGATCTGCACCGAGGTGACCCGGTCGAAGTCGAAGACGAGGGGCACTCCCAGTTCGGTGAAGGCCCAGATGAAGATGATCGTGCCTCCCGCGAAAAGTCCCGGACGGCTCAAAGGCAGGGTCACCCTGACAAAACGCCGCCAGCCGTGGCAACCGAGATTCTCCGCCGCTTCTTCGAGCGCCGGATCGAGGTTGGCGAGGGCGGCCGAGAGATTCAGGTAGGCGATCGGATAGAGGTGGAGGGCGTTCATCAGGACGATCCCGACGAGGCGTCCTTCCCCGAGCCAGTCGTAGGGAGCCGCGGCGTCCATCAGGCCCAGATCGATGAGGAAGGCATTGAAAACGCCCGCTTGACCCAGGAACTGGCGGATCCCCAGCGCACCGACGAAGGGCGGGAGGATCAGTGGCACGAGGACGAGGGCATTCAGCAACTCGCGCCCCGGGAACTTCCAGGCGTGATTGACGAGGGCAAGGGGCAGGGCAATGACGATCGCGAGGATCGTCGTGAAGAGTCCCATCCAGAAGGAGTTCACGAGTCCTTCGACATAGATCGGATTCCGGAAGAGCTCGGCGACGTAGGCGAGGGTGACTCCGCCCTCCGGCGTGACGAAGGCCTCGCGCACCGTGTGCCAGATCGGATACACGAAGAAGCAGGCGAAAAACGCCGCGGTCAGCGCGTAGATGGCGATGGCGAGAGGGCGGGACATCGGGGAGCGGACGTGGCGGTGAAAGGAAGGAGCGCGGGATCGGCCGGAATGCAAGGGCCATGTCCCGTCCGTGTCCCGCATTTGCAATCCCGGACGGACGGTGGAATGCTTTCTTTCCGCCCCGTCTTGCCCTTTTTATGAGCGATTTCTCCTACCACAAACCCTTTCCCCTCGGCCCTGATACCACCACCTACCGTCTCGTCACCACCGAGGGCGTCTCCGTCACGGAATTCGAAGGAAAGGAGATCCTCAAGGTCTCGCTCGAGGCGCTCACCCGACTCGCGAACGAGGCGCTCAAAGACATTTCCTTCATGCTGCGTCCCTCGCATCTGAAGCAGGTCGCCGCCATCCTCGATGATCCCGAGGCGACCGACAACGACCGGCTCGTCGCCCTCACCCTGCTGCGCAACGCGGAGATCGCGGCTCGCGGCATTTTGCCGATGTGTCAGGATACCGGCACCGCCATCGTCGTCGGCAAGAAAGGCCAGCAGGTCTGGACCGGTGGTCATGACGAGGAAGCCCTCGCCGCCGGGATCTGGAAAACCTTCCAGGAGGAGAATCTCCGATACTCCCAGCTCGCTCCCTTGACCCTCTTTGATGAGAAGAACACCCGCAACAACCTGCCCGCACAGATCGATCTCTTCGCGGCGGATGGGGCGGAGTATGAATTGCTTTTCATCACCAAGGGCGGGGGATCGGCCAACAAGACCTTCCTCTATCAGGAGACCAAGGCGCTCCTTTCCGAAGACCGCTTCGTGCCTTGGGCGATCGAGAAGATGCGCTCGATCGGCACCTCGGCCTGTCCGCCGTATCACCTCGCCTTCGTTGTCGGCGGCACCAGCGCCGAGGCGACCCTGAAAACGGTGAAACTTGCCTCGACCCGCTACCTCGATGCCCTCCCCACCGAAGGCAGCGAAAAGGCCCAGGCCTTCCGCGATCTCGAGATGGAAAAGACCCTTCTCGCGAAAGCGCGCGAGATCGGGATCGGGGCCCAGTTCGGCGGCAAGTTCTTCGCTCTCGATGTGCGCGTCATCCGCCTGCCGCGCCACGGCGCGAGCTGTCCCGTCGGACTCGGGGTGAGCTGCTCCGCGGACCGCCAGGCCAAGGCCAAGATCACGAAGGAGGGCGTTTTTCTCGAGCAACTTGAAACGAATCCCGGTCAATACATTCCCGACCAATGGCGCGACCACCAGTTCCACGGCGTGCCTGTCGATTTGAATCTCGGCATGGCCGAGACGCTGAAGACCCTCTCGAAGTATCCCGTCACCACCGCCCTCGAGCTCACCGGCACGATCATTGTCGCCCGCGACATCGCCCATGCGAAGCTGCGCGAGATGGTGGAACGAGGCGAAGAACTGCCCCGGTATTTCAAGGATTTCCCCGTCTATTACGCCGGTCCCGCCAAAACCCCCGAAGGCATGCCGAGCGGATCCTTTGGTCCGACCACGGCGGGGCGGATGGATCCCTACGTCGATCTGTTCCAATCCAAGGGAGCCTCGATGGTGATGATCGCGAAGGGGAACCGAAGCCAGCAGGTCACCGACGCCTGCAAGAAACACGGGGGCTTTTATCTGGGTTCGATCGGAGGTCCTGCGGCGATCCTCGCGCAGAACCACATCAAGAAGGTCGAGGTGCTCGACTTCCCCGAACTCGGCATGGAGGCGGTCTGGAAGATCGAAGTGGAGCGATTCCCCGCCTTCATTCTCGTGGACAACAAGGGCAACGATTTCTTCAAGGCGATCAACCAGTGCCCGGTGGCGTGAGGCGGTGAATGATCTCCCAACCCGAGATCTTGCTCGCGGAGCCGGGGCGGTTCGAACGGCGCATCGGGACTCTGCCCGACCCTGCGCCGGGCGAGGCGCGCATCCGCATCCGGCGGATCGGCGTGTGTGGCACGGACATCCATGCCTTTCACGGCCGCCAACCCTTTTTCGAGTATCCTCGGATCCTGGGGCACGAGCTGGGGGCCGAAGTCGTCGCGGTGCACGGAGACTCGGATCTGAGCCCCGGGGAAATCGTCGCGGTCGAGCCATATCTGAACGATCCGACGTCTCCCGCCTCGATGCGCGGCAAAACGAATTGTTGCGAGTCACTCCGCGTCCTAGGGGTGCATTGCGACGGGGGAATGCGTCCCGAACTCAACCTGCCGATCCACAAGCTGCATCGCGCCGCCTCGGCCTCGCTCGATCAGCTCGCCCTCGTCGAGATGCTCTGCATCGGGCAACACGCCGTGAACCGCAGTCTCGTGACGCGTGATGATCTCGTGCTCGTGCTCGGAGCGGGCCCGATCGGTCTGGGTGTCATCAGCTTTCTCAAAGGACGCGGAAAACGGCTCGTCGTGGCCGATCTCAGCGAAGCGCGTCTCGGCTTTTGCCGGGAGGTGATGGGCGTCGATGAAACCCTCGTCGCAAAGCCGGATGAAGATCTCGGCGCAGGGCTGCGTAAAGCACTGGGCGGGGGATTGCCGGACCTCGTTTTCGACGCGACCGGCAGCCGTGCCTCCATGCTCTCGACCTTCGACCTCGCGGCCCACGGCGGGCGCATTGTTTTCGTCGGATTGTTTCAGGGCGAGGTGACCTTCAACGATCCGAATTTCCATCGACGCGAGTTGACCGTGATGTCGAGCCGCAACGCCACTTCACCCGAGTTCGCCCAGGTCATCGCCGCGATGGAAAGTGGTGCCGTCGATACGAGCCCGTGGATCACCCACCGGATCGCTTTCGACGAAGTGCCCGGCCGTTTCGGCGAGGTGATCGCCGATCCCGCGCTGCGCAAGGCGGTGATCGAGGTGTAGGTTGCCGAACTTTCGTCTTTTCACACCACCGGAAAGAGCCGCTCCTCGCCGCGCAGGAAGTGCGCGATTTCCCCCGAGGCTTCGAGGCGGCCACGGCGGCGTTGCTCTTTCGTGGCACCGCCGGTGTGGGGTGTCAGGACGACGTTCTCCAGGCAAAAAAGCGCTTCGTTCACGAGCGGCTCTTCTTCGTAGACATCGAGCGCGGCTCCGGCGAGGTGTTTGGAATGGAGTGCGGCGACGAGGGCGGCCTCGTCCATCACCTTGCCGCGGGCGACGTTGATGAAAAACGATCCCGGTTTCATCATCGCAAAGCGTTGCGCGTTCATGAGGTGCCGGGTCCCGGCGGTCAGGGGCACCAGCACGACGACGAGATCCGATTCGCGGAGGAGGGTTTCGAGCGGACGATAGCCCGCGTGATCATGTGGCGTCGATTTCGTGTGGATCACCTCCATGTCGAAAGCGCGCGCCCGGGCCTCGACCATTTTCGCGATGCGGCCGTAGCCGATGATGCCGAGGGTCTTTCCGCCGAGCAGGGTGCCTTCCCAGCGGAGCGGCTCCATCCCACGCCGGGCCCAGTCACCGGTGCGGACGAAACGGTCGCCCTCGGCGAGGCGGCGGGTGAGGGAAAGCATCAGCCCGAGGGTGTGGTCGGCGGTCGACTCGGCGAAGGCCGCGGGCGTGTTGCTCGCGGCGACGCCGCGCCGGCGCAGCTCGGCGAGGTCG
>JALRFZ010000373.1 GCA_023253615.1 Verrucomicrobiales bacterium
CCGCATCAGGGTCGCGATCGACGGGACGAGCACATACGGCGCGGTCGTCACCGCGGTGAAGAAGCCCAGGTCGCGACCCAGGCGCGTGGCATCGCGCCGGACGAGCAGGATCACCGCGAGCTCGACACCGTTCGCCGTGCCGAAGGCCAGGCCGAAGCACATCGCGGCGACGAGGAAGGTGCCCTGCGAGGGGGCGAGGACGAAGGCGAGCCCGAGGAGCGCGATTCTGATGATTTTCATAAGGGTTTCGATCGGGAGGTGTTTCGCGGGCAGGCACCGGTCGGGCCTCTCAGTTCAAAGTTTTACCTCCGCCTCATGGCGGCGATGGGATTATTTAACGTAAATCTACACTGCGCAAGTAGAAATAAGAAAAATATTTCATGAAGCCGGGTCGGCGGGTGACAATTCACCACCGATGGCGCAGTGTTCACGCAATGCCTCCCCTCGACTCCGAACTGCTCTTCCTCTGCGCCCTTGTCATCGCCATCAACGTGGTCTCGACGCTCTCCTATGCCGTGCGCATCGCCGGGGTGCGGACCGGGCGGATCGCCTTCGCCCTTTCCCTCTTCAATCTGCTGGTGCTCTTTTCCCGCAGTTCCAACGCGATCCTCGCGCCCCTCCTCTCGAAGCGCACTGAAGTGGCGATCCAATCGACGGAAGCTCCGGACCCATGGGATTTCCGCGTCCTCCTCATGGCCGCGGCGGTCGGGACCTTGATCGGGGCGGCTCTCATCCCCACCTTCCAGCGCCTCATCACCCGCGCGGTGGAGCGGTTCGACCGCCGTCCCTCGATGGGAGCGCTGCTGCTCACCGCGGCGAATCCGAAGAACTGGTGGCTCGCGGCACGGGAATTGACGATCCCGGCCCCGCGGAATGTCGCGCTCTTCAGCGGCACGAAGCAGCTCCCCTGGTTCGTCTTCCTCCTCAATGTCGGCGGCATCGCCCTGATCACCTGCGGGGTGTTTTCCTCGCTCTACGCCGGCTATCTCGTGCCGGAGCTGCGGCTCACGGCAGGCAACCTTTCCGCCCTCGTCAATTTTCTCGGCACCATCCTCATGTTCGCCCTTGTCGATCCGCACTTCTCCTATGTGTCCGACAAGGTCGTCTCGGGCGAGGTGTCACATTCGTATTTCCGCGCCGTTGTCATTGGCATGACCGCGAGCCGTTTCGTCGGCTGTCTGCTCTCGCAGATCATCCTCGTGCCCGGAGCCTGGGTCGTGGCGTGGGTCGCGGAGTGGATCTGAAGCGGCGCGGATCCGGTGTCATTCCCACTTTCCCCGGCCGACGGATCCATCTTGGATTCCGCCACATGAAGGAACTCTTCCGCGAGCGGGATTTCAGCCGGGTGGGCTACTGCCAGTCCATCCTCGAAGGCGAAGGCATCGCCACGGTGATCCGCAACGAGCAGCTCACCGGACTGACCGAGTTTCCCATTCCCGACTTCTTTCCCGCCCTCTGTGTCGTGAATGATGAGGACCACGACCGGGCCATCGCCATCCTCCGGGATCATCTCGCCGCAGATGCCTCCGCCGCGGAAGAAGAAGTCGATTGCGGCACCTGCGGCGAACAGAATCCCGGCAATTTCGAGGTCTGCTGGAATTGTGGCGGACCGGTGCGTATCTGACCCATGCGGAAACAGGAGCGGCGCGCCCGGAGATGATGAAAAAAGGGCCGGGCACCGACACCCGGCCCTTGCGGATCGACCGTTCAAGAGGGTCCGTTGAGACACCCGAACCTCTTTATTCCGGCGATCAAAGGCGCTGGAAGGTGAGGCCCGGATCGCCCACCGGACTGCCGGCGAGGACGAACCTGAGGGTGTCTCCATCCAGGGTGCAGGACAAAAAAGTCAGAAGTAGCCCACAAGCCAT
>JALRFZ010000420.1 GCA_023253615.1 Verrucomicrobiales bacterium
GCGTTATTTCTGTGACGGCGCGGTGCTCGGCACGGCGGCGTTCGTGAACGAGGTCTTTGAGCGCGAGCAGGCCTTGCGACAGCGCTTCGGTGAAAAACGCACGAGCGGAGCCCGACGTATGCGCGGGGCGGACTGGGGAGAGCTGCGGGTGCTGCGGGATTTGCAGAAGGATGTGATGGGCCCGTAGAGACAATGCCGGGATCCCTTCTCCACACTTGATCTCCCGTCCGATTCCGGCGAACTTCCCGCCCTATGAAGCTCTCTCCTTCCCTTCCAGCCTCCCTCGCCGCCGCCCTCTTTCTCGCCGGATGCAGTTCGTTCGGTTCGCTCGACTCGCGCTCGCAGAAGCTCAGCCTCGGGATGACGAAGGAACAGACGACTTCCCTGCTGGGCAAGGATTTCAAGGTGGTCGGAGCCCGCGAGACGGCGGATGCGCGCAAGGCGGAGGTGATCCGCTACGACGATCCGAAATTCGGTGAACTGCTCCTCTATTTCCGCGACGGCAAGCTGGTGCAGTGGGGCGACATCCGCATCCTCGACAACATGCCGGAGTCGATCCAGTGACGGGTCCCGTCGTGTCGTCACCCTCATGGCCGCTCCCGACCGTCAGCTCGCCTATCGCCCGGATATCGACGGACTGCGGGCGGTGGCGGTGCTGCCGGTGCTGCTCTTCCACGCGGGGCTGGGATGCACGGGCGGTTATGTGGGGGTGGATGTCTTTTTCGTGATCTCGGGCTACCTGATCGGTTCGCTCATCGTCCGCGAATGTGAATCGGGCGGCTTCGATTTCGGCCGATTCTGGGTGCGCCGGATCCGTCGGCTCTTCCCCGCGCTCGCGGTGACGCTCGCGGCCACGGCGGTGGTCTCGGCCTTCGTCCTGATCCCGACGCATCTCGACGACCTGGGCAAGGCGCTCGTGGCGCAGCCTTTGCTCGCGGCGAATTTCCTGTTCTGGTCGCAGTCGGGATATTTCGAGACGGCGTCGGAATACCAGCCCTTGCTCCACACCTGGTCGCTCGCGGTGGAGGAGCAATTCTATCTTTTCCTCCCCCTCATCCTCGTGCCGCTGCTGAAACGCGGGCGAAAACCGGCCCTCGTCGCGACCTGGCTTTTCATCGGGGTGTCCTTCGCGTGGTCGGTGCATGCCACCCAGCGCTACCCCCCGGCGTCTTTTTTCCTGCTCCCCTCGCGGATCTGGGAGCTCGATCTGGGCCTCGTCCTCGCGCTGCTCGCCCGACCGGGTTCGGAGCGTCCGCTCGCGAACGAGATCGCCTCTTGGGGCGGTCTCGTCGCGATCCTCGTGCCGGTGTTTTTTTATGATGCCACCACGCCCTTTCCGGGGATGGCGGCTTTGGCTCCCTGTTTCGGCACGGTCGCGCTGATCCACGCCAACTCGGGCGCGCCGACGACCCTCGGCCGGCTCCTCGCGACGCACCCGCTGGTGTGGATCGGCAAGATCTCTTACCCGCTGTATCTCTGGCATTGGCCGGTGTTGGTCCTGGTGCGTTATCACTGGGTGGGGGCTCCGGCCTTGCCCATCGCGATCGGATGTCTGGCGCTCTCGTTTCTCCTCGCGTGGGCGACGTGGCGATGGATCGAGTCTCCGGTGCGCGAGCGCCGCCTCCTAGCCCGCACGCGCCCGCTCGTCTTCGCCAGCGTCGCCTCTTCGCTGGTGCTCCTCGTGATCGGCGCGATCTATGACGGGAAAGACGGCTTTCCCGATGCGGCGCCGGCCTCATCGGCGACGCCATCGCCCGACGAGGCTCCGCTGGAGGGATTCCACGCGATGCGCGCATGGGAACGCAAGGGCGCTCCCTTCATCGCGGGCAGCCGCGACCCAGCGGCGGCAAAACTGCTGCTCTGGGGCGACAGCCACGCCATGGCGACTTTGCCGGTGCTCGATGATCTCGGGCGTGAGCACGGGATCGCCGTCTACGCGGCCTGCGAGCCGGGAAACCTTCCCCTTTTCGGCACGCGATCGGCCCGCATCGCTCTCGACGGGGCGGATTACGAGCCGGCGGTGCGCGCGTTGCTGGAGACGGAGAATTTTTCCGCCGTGCTGCTCCTCGCGCGATGGCCGGTCTATCTCGAAAAACAAGCTGCGGCCCGCAACTACCTGCTGACCGGTGCGAACGGCCGGGCGGTGACGGAGAGCGAGGCTCCCGGTCTGCTGCGCGAGCGGCTCGGAGAAACGGTGCGGGAGCTTTCCGCCAAAGGCCTCGAAGTCGTGGTGATGCGGGCGGTCGCCCACCAACCGCTCGACGTGCCCGGGA
>JALRFZ010000448.1 GCA_023253615.1 Verrucomicrobiales bacterium
CCCGCACGAACTCATCACGCTGAGCATGTTGGCGACATATTCCCCGCGGATCGCCTGTTTTCCCGTGACGGGATTCGCTCCCCGGTTCGCAAGGGTGGCGGCCATGATCCCGAGGTCGCGACAGGTCACGGAGACCGAGCATTGCTGGAAATACAGCTCCACGGTGGGATCGGGATGGCTCGTGAGGATGTCGAAATTCCGCAGCATGTGGCCGATGGCCCGGTTCCGGTGCCCGGTCTCGCTTTCACTCTGGTAGACGGTCTCGTCGATGGTCAGCTCCCGCCCGGCGAAGGCCGGGAATCCCTGGAGGATCCGCCGCGCCCGCGAAGTGAGCACCGTGCCGGGAATGAGCCCCGCCGTGGCGATGGCACCGGCATTGATCATGGGATTGAGCGGACGCCCCGTGCCGGGCTCGAGACTGATGGAATTGAAAGCATCTCCGGTGGGCTCGACTCCGACCTTCGCGAGCACGTCGCCAAGCCCGTTGTCCTCGAGCGCCAGCCCGTAGACGAAGGGCTTCGAGATCGATTGGATCGTGAAGGGGATGTCGGTATCGCCCACCTCGTAGACCTGGCCGCTCGCAGTGACGAGGCAGATGCCGAACCAGTCGGGATCGGCCTTGGCAAGCTCGGGGATGTAGGTGGCGACCTCGCCGTCGTGCACGCCCTTCAACTCTTCGTGAAGGGATTTGAGGAAATCGATGATGGGGGAATTCATAAAGTCCGGGCCCCTCGGAAGCCCCGCCCCATCGGCAAGTGGCGTGCCAAAATAGCGCCATTACTTGGATTTCATGATGTAGCGTCCATCCCAATCCTCGGCGGGCGGATCGGCCTTCATCTCGGCGCACCGTCCGATCATCACCAGCGAGGGATTGTCCTGCACGCCGGGCAGGAAACCGGGCTGGAAGGGCTCGAGCTTGGCCGATTTTCCGAAGGCGGCGACCGCGCCGTCCCAGTCCCGGGCGAGGTATTTTTCGATCCCCTTCAGGTAGATTTCGATGCACCCGACCGCCTCATGCGTGAGTTCGGAGGTGAATCCCATCACTTCATACATCTCGACCGGCCGGGTGCGGCCCTTCACCACGATCTTGTCGAGGTAGCGGAAGGCGATGTCATCTTTCTCCGC
The DNA here is from genome assembly GCA_023253615.1 of Verrucomicrobiales bacterium. Classification (GTDB taxonomy): domain Bacteria; phylum Verrucomicrobiota; class Verrucomicrobiia; order Verrucomicrobiales; family DEV007; genus Arctic95D-9. The sequence continues at coordinate 1,126 of JALRFZ010000448.1, forward strand.
CATCGCTCCGAGGCGGGTATCGCCGCTGACCATGGTGTAGACGCCGTAGCTTTTTGCCCCGCTCTCGCAACGCGCCGCGAGGTTCACGGTATCTCCCATCATGGTGTAGTTGAAACGGCGGGGCGATCCCATGTTGCCGATCACAGCGGGTCCGGTGTTCAGCCCGATCCGGGTCTGCATCTGGTAGACGATCTCCGGCCAACCGCCTTCGCTCCGCCATTTCTCGCGGAGTTCCGCCTGCCGTTTCTGCATTTCGATGGTGGAGCAACACGCGCGATAGGCGTGGTCGGGAAAGTGCAGGGGGGCGCCGAACATCCCGACGATGGCATCGCCGATGTATTTGTCGAGCGTGCCGCCTCGGTAGACGAGGATATCCGTCATCGCCGTGAGATAGTCGATCATGAGGGCGACGAGGCGCTCGGCATCCAGCTTTTCCGAAAAGGTCGAGAAACTCTGCACGTCGGAAAAGAAGGCCGTGATCTCCGCGGTTTGTCCGCCCAGTTTGGGATCTTCGCCCGAATTCACCATGCTCTCGACGACTTCCGGGGAGACATAGGTGCCGAAGAGGTTCTTGATACGGCTTTTCGCACGCATCTCGAGGATGAGACGATCGATGAGGGCGTGCGCGTGCACGACGAGGAATCCGAAGACCGGCAAGACCACCGGCCACTGCGCGTTGGCATGCCGGAAAAGGAAAAAGGCGGTCCAGAG
>JALRFZ010000528.1 GCA_023253615.1 Verrucomicrobiales bacterium
CCTGGCCCGGCTACGCCATGTCTACGCGACTTTTTAGTGAAGAGTTTTCTACGCCGTTGGTTGCTTTAGGTTTGCTGGCTGAGGAACTTCATCTACCGCCCGACTTCCTGGGAGGCGGCTCTGGCCCGCTTACGACACGTCTACGAGACTTTTTAGGCAAGAGTTTTCGACACCGTTGGTATTTATTTTGATCGCGCTGGCGCGATCGGAAAGGAGGCTTGGTGGAGGTCGATGGGGCCGGGGCGTCCCACCGGCGGAATGCCATTCCGCCCTACGCCGCCAACCGCCCTTGCAGCTCCCGGCCCCGCATGGTTCACTAAGGCAATGTTGTTTTCCCGCCGCCGCTTTCTTTCCTTCTCCGCCCTGGGCACGGTCGTGGCGACGCGAGCAGGATCGCAGGATGCGGTTCCGGCCCGGCTGGGCATTCTCCTCGACACCTCGGCGGATATGGGCTTCCTCGTGCCTCAGGTACGGAAGGAACTGCGCGTCCTCAACGAGCAACTTGCCGCCGCCGGCCGGCCGCAAGTGCTCCTGCGCGAGATGACGGGTTCGGACCTCGACGGCGAGGCCTCGACCTCGGTCGGAGCAAGGCGCAACGTTCTCTACGGGCTGAAGGGGCTTTTCGAGGAAGCGGATACGGTCCTGTGGATCACCTCATTGAAAGGCGAACACAGTCCCCGGGGAATCCACGCGGTGGAGCAACTGCTGCGCGAGAGCATTCCCGATCGTCCGGCGCGGCAACTGGTGCTGCGGAATGTGTGGCAGGATCAATTGCTCGCGGGCAGCGACTGGATACGGCACCCTCCCGATCCGGAGGAGGATCCGCTCGATCGACGCAACCGCCCGGAAGAATGGTACCGCATCGTGGAGGAGAATCACGGGGTGATCCAACGATCCTGGCAGGTGCCTCCGACGGATTTCCGGCCCCAGTTCGCCTTTCCCCCAAGGGTCGCGGAGGCCCACTACCTCCGGACGCTGGCCTACGAGGGGAGGGAGGCCTTCTTCGACCAGAGCTGGGCCCGGGCGCTGCACGGACGCCACGATTTGCATTTTGTCAGGGAAAAGGAGGAGTGGCCCGCCCGGCTCACGGGGAGACTGTGGGTGACGGATTCGACCTTGCTCCCCTTCCCCGATGAGGAGCAGCGCGCGGACCGGGGCGAACGCGTTTTTGCCGGGCTCTGCGACCGTGAAACGATCGGCGGGGATCTCGACCGCATTGAAGCGGCGAGACTGGGCGTGCTCTTCGCGTTCGGCTATCTTTCGCCGGATTGGAAGCGTCATCTCTCGGTGAGGGACCGGCAACCACGCTCGTGGCGCGACCACTATCTCGCCGATCTCGCGCGTCTCGGCGCGGAATGTGCGAAGGCGGCCGCGGAGGGGGCGGACCGGCGGGACAGGCTCTACGCGAACGAACGGATCGAACTCGCCTCGAGGTCGATCAAGACAGAGGGTGTTGATCCGATCTCGCGCCGGGTCGCCACGCTGGCGCGCGGGGAAAAGTGCGACGCGATCTATCTTTTCACGAACGGTTACCTCGGCGGCGGCGACTATGGGACGTGGACGATGGATTGGAATCTGCTCGCCCTCGCGATCCGGGAAAGCGGGACGCGTCTTTATGTGCGGGTGCCCTTCGAATTCGGCCCGACTCCGCTCGCCCTTTCCCGCCTGGCGATGGCCAGTGGCGGTGGCGTCTTCCGCGGTCGCGCCGACGATCCGGATTGGGAAATGGAGCTGCCCGTGCCATCGTGGCCGGAGCCGCCACCCGCGCCCGACGAAGCCTGAATCCCACCGAGATGATCACCCGACGCGCCTTTCTCCAGACCACCCTGGCCTCCGCCGCGGCCCCCTCCACCCTGGCCTTCGCCCAAAGCCAGCGGACGGGCTGCGGTCTCGCCATCGGCACCTATGGCCTGCAATCGATGAAGCTCGAGGAGGCGATCGCCCTGGTCGCCGCGACCGGATACAACGCGATCGAGATTTCCTCGATGCCTGGCACGACGGGGGCGCCCTCGATCCTGGCGACGGAGGATCGCAAGCGGCTGCGGCGGATCCTCGCCGACAGCGGACTGCGTCTCTGCGGGATCATGGCGGATCTCCAGCCGAAGCGGCTCGAGGCGGATCATAAGACGCAGCTGGCCGAGGTGTACCACCTCATCAAGCTGGGCCACGATCTCTCGCCCGACCGGGCGCCCGTGGTGCAGACGATCCTCGGCGGGAAGGCCTGGGAGGAATCGCGCGACCTTTTCCGCGACCGCGTCGCCGACTGGGTGCAGATCGCGGGAGACCTGCGGGGATCCCTCTCGATCAAACCGCACCGCCAGCACGCGATGTCGCTGCCGGCGGAGGCGAACTGGCTGATCGAGCAGCTCGGCGCCCCGGAGAGGCTGGGCATGGTCTATGACTACAGCCACTACGCGTTCCGCGATCCGGAAGTGACGATCGAGGCCTCGGCGAAGGAATCGCTGCCGCATCTGAACTATGTGGCGACAAAGGACGCGGTGAAAGAGGGCGGCAAGGTGAACTTCGCCCTCGCCGGCGAAAGCGGCTCGTGGGATCACGCCGCGATCATCAGCGCCCTTTATGACGGCGGCTATCGCGGGGATTTCTGCTGCGAGGTGAGCAGCCAGATCTGGAGAAACAATCCCGCCTACGATCCGGTCGCGGCCACGAAGACCTGCTTCGAGAACCTCAAGGGCGCCTTTGAGCGGGCCGGGGTGGCGAGGCGGTGATTGATTCCGCCCGCAATCAATGACCCGGAAAAGGGGGATTTACAATGGTCTGCTTTTTGCTACCCTCGCATCGTAGCGCCCAGCCACGAAACACGACCCGATGGAACTCTCCCACACCGCTCCGATCCGGCCGCTGAACCAGCGGGCGCGCATCGAACCCGCCACCCTCGACGACCTGCCCCGCCTCGTCGATCTGACGATGGCTCTCTTCGAGATGGAGGAGGATTTCAGCCCCGATCGCCGCAAGCAGGAGCGCGGCCTGCGCTCGATCCTCGAACAACCGAGCCGCGGCCGCATCTTCGTGGTGCGGACGGACTACGAGATCCTCGGAATGGTGAACGTGCTTTTCACGATCAGCACGGCGATGGGTGGATTCGTGATCCTGCTGGAAGACGTCATCATTCATCCGGAGTTCCGTGGCCAGGGCTACGGCACGCAGCTCGTCGAGTATGTCGTCGATTTCGCGAAGCGGAAGGATTTCAAACGCATCACGCTGCTTACCGACAAAATCAGCGAGGAAAGCCAGCGATTCTTCGAGAAGCTGCATTTCCGTCACTCGAGCATGATCCCGATGCGCCTGACGCTGGAGGATTGATCTTTGCCGGATATTTCCCATGTCGGCGTCGGCGCGTCAGGATCTCCTGGTGGAGGAATACGGCCTCATTGATGATCCGCGCGAACGTTTCCAGATCATCGTGGAGACGGCTGGCGGCGGCGCGGCAACGCTGCTCGAAACGGAGCGGACCGAGGAAAACCTCGTGCCCGGCTGTGTCTCGAAGGTGTGGCTGGCCGTGCGTCCGCAGGCGGGCGGCTCGGTGGAAGTCGTGATCGAATCCGAGTCGCCGGCGCTTGCCGGTGTCGCGGCGCTCTTTTGCCGGGTTTATTCGGGATCAAGTCCCGCGGAGATCGTCTCCACCGCACCCGATTTCATCGAACGTCTCGGGATCGACCGCTTTCTCACGCCCACGCGCGCACGGGGCCTGAAACGCCTCCGCGAAATGCTGGTTGAGCGTGCCCGTGCTCTCGAGGATGCCGCCGGGTGATGATCGATTGCCATCTCCATCTCCAGGACCCGCGCCTCGCGGCTGATCTCGGAGAGATCCTCGCGACGGCGCGGTCGATCGGCATCGGACGTTTCATCGTCAACGGGACGGGGCCGGACGACTGGAAGCGGGTGGCGGAACTCGCCGCCGGACACCCGGAGGTGACGCCGAGCTTCGGGCTGCATCCCTGGAAGGTGGGGAAGGAACCGGCGGATTGGTTGGAGGAGCTCGAATCCCGCCTCCTCGATCACCCGGGCGCCGGGGTCGGCGAGATCGGTCTCGACCGCTGGATCGAGGGGCACGATCGCGATCGTCAGGCCCGGGTCTTCGTTTCCCAGATGGGACTGGCGGTGAGGCTGGGGCGTCCGCTCTCGATCCACTGTCTCCGTGCCTGGGGTCGGCTCCATGAGATCCTCTCGGAACAGCCGCCGACCACCGGATTCCTCCTCCATTCCTACGGCGGTCCGGCGGAAATGGTGGAGCGCTTCGTGGAGCTCGGGGCGTATTTCTCGATTTCCGGCTATTTCCTTCATCCTTCAAAGGCATCGAAGCTGGCGGTCTTCGACCGGGTCCCGCGGGATCGCATCCTCCTGGAGACGGACGCGCCGGACATGACGCCGCCGACGGCCCTGCGCCCCTACCTCGTCGCCTCCGCCCCGGCGGAGGCGGGTGACAGGACGCCGAATCATCCCGCGAACCTCGTCGCGATCCATGCGGCGGTGGCGGAGCGATGGGAAATGACGCCTGGTGAACTGGAGCAGCTCGTCGCCCGGAATTTTCAATCGTGGTGGTACGGCCGGGCGACCGCCTGATCAAGCAACGGCGACCCCGAGGGCTTCGGAGAGTTTCTGCATGCCGTAGGGCTTGGGGAGGAGCCCGACAAAGGGACTGCCCTCGGGCAACACGGCATCGTCTTCGAAATAGCCGCTGGTGGCGAGGAGCTTCACGCCGGGGTGGATCGCCCACAATTCCCTCGCCACGTCGAGACCGGAGATGCCGCCGAGGAGGGTCATGTCGATGAGCACGGCATCGATGGGCTCGACCGATTCAAGATGCTCCCGGTAAAGCCGGATGGCGTCGTCGCCGTTGCCGGCGTGGAGCCCTTCGTATCCGAGCTGACGCAGCATCGCGAGCGTCGAGCGGGCGACGCCGGGCTCGTCCTCGACGACGAGGATGCGGCCGCTGCCAGAGGGCACGGCATGCCGGAGGGGCCGGCCGGCGGCAGGCGAGGTGGATGTCGATGGCTCGGGGACGGCGTCGGTCGAAGGCAGGAAGACGAGGAACTCGCTGCCGACGCCGACCTGCGAGGCGACGCGGATGGCGCCACCGTGGGCGGTGACGATGGCCTGGCACGAGAACAGTCCGATCCCGTTGCCATTCGGCTTGGTGGAATAATCGGGCTCGAAAATGCGGGAAAGGTTTGCGGGCTCGATCCCGCACCCGCGATCGCGCACGGAGATGACGGTGTAGCGGCCCGCCGGCATGCCGAACTGGTTCCCCGTCGCGAGATCGGCGTTGTCGGAGACAAGATCGACGGTGCCGCCGTTCGGCATGGCCTGGCAGGCGTTGATGACGAGATTGTGGAGGACCTGATAGATCTGGTTGGGATCGCCTTCGACACAACGGAGCGCCTCGTTGAAGAAGAGCCGGCATTGCACCCCGGTGCCCGCGGAACAGAGCAGTTTGACCCGTTCGAGGAGATCGACGAGGCGGATGACGCGCCGCTGCGTGGATTCCCCTTTGGTGAAAGCGAGCATCTGGCGCGCGAGCATTTCGGCGTCGCCAAGGGCGAGCTGGGCCTCGCTGATATGGATCGCGACCTTGCCACCCGAAGGGGTGGTGTGGGCGGCGAGCTCGAGATTCATCTTGATGGTCTGCAGGGCGTTCTTGAAGTCGTGGGCGACTCCGGCCACCGCCAGCGAGAGCGACTCGGTGCGGCACTGCTCGAAATCCCTCTCGGGCGGTGCCGTCAATCCGGACGCGGGCGCGACAACGGGGGCGGGTACCGCCGCCATCGCCGGAGCCGAAGCCGCGGCGGACGCTGCCGCAACGGTCTCTCCGGGCGGGGTGGTGGCGCGCGGGGACGGCAGGTTGCGAGCCGCGGAAGCCTTGCCGGAATCGATCCCGGAGGACTTCGCCGTCAACGCCATGTGCGAAGAATCGGCCGCCGCGGCGCGGGAAACCCGGTCGGCGGAGGTGAGAATGGGCTCGGCCGTGAGCACAAAGAGTCCCGGCGGCTCCCCTTCGCGGTTGGTGGGGCGGATCGTCCAGCGACAGAGCCGGCGCGTCCCTCCGGCACGGACGAGGAGACGCTCCATGAAATAGTAGCTGGAGGCCGCGGCGATCACCGGTAGGTTTTCGATGAGGCCGGACAACTTGTTCCGATCGTAGATCAAGCCGAGAGGGGAATCGATGAGCGACTTCGCGTCGTAGCCCGTGAGCCGGAGCATCTCCGCATTCGCATGGACGATGCGCGGGCCGAGCGGGGTGGTGGCACGCTGTTCGACAAACACCACTCCGACCACGCTCCCGGAGGGAGCCGATCCAAACGGATCCGGATTCGGATGGACGGACTCACTCGTGATGGCCTGACTCATCTTGGTGACAGGGATCGGGACGGGAAGGGAAAAAGCAGGGAGACGACAGGAAACTCATTTAACCGACGAAATTTCATTAAGAAAGCTTAAATTTCAATTCCACACAAAAAACCACAAAAAAGGCCCGGGTTTCCCCGGGCCTTTTCGGAATGTGCGGATGAACGTGCCGACCTCTCAGGAGAAGAGGGGCATGATCGGATGTCCCTCGGTGACGATGCCACCCGTCTTGGGATCGAGGGTGTGACCGGCAACGAGGAAGGGGCGGCCGGAGGGTGCGTAGATGACCTTGTTGAGGTCGAGCCCCATCGCGTGGGCGATGGTGGCGTTGAAGTCCTTGGGTTCGACGGGATTTTCCTTCACCGCGATGCCCTTGTCGTCGGACGCGCCATAGACCTGGCCACCGGAGATACCGCCGCCGGCGAACATCGTCGAGAAGACGCGCGGGTGGTGATCGCGACCGCCGTTGACATTGATGACAGGCGTACGTCCGAACTCGGTGCCGACACAGATGAGGGTTTTCTCGAAGAGGCCGTCGGCCTTGAGATCGTCGATGAGGGAGGCGAGGGCCTGGTCGAGCTGTCCACCGGTCTGGGGCATCGCGTTCCAGAGATCGTTGTGCATGTCCCAGCCGCCGGAAACGACTTCGACGAAGCGCACGCCCGAACTGACAAGACGCTTGGCGAGCATCGCACCCTTGCCGATGCGGGTGTTGCCGTAGCGCTGCACCTTCTGGTCGTAATCATTCTCCTTGGAAAGGTCGAAGGTCTCGAGGTCTTCACTCTTCATGAGCTTGAGGGTCTCCTCGTAGAACTGGGTGTAGGCTTTCACCTCGTCGGTCTGGAACTTGCGACGGAAGGAATCGTCGAAGGTGTTCATGAGGTCGAGACGCTTGTCGAAGAGGTCTTCGCCGACACCGTCGTAGGGACGGGCGTTCTGCACGCCCTTGTCCGGATCACCGATCGGGAGCGGGGCAAGGGCGGGACCGAAGAAGCCGGCACCGGGATGCTCGCCGCCACCGCCGATGACGACGGAATCGGGGAGGGTGTCGTGCTTCTTGCCGAGGAGCGTCTGCGCCCAGGGGCCCATGGAGGGGTGGATGATGGTGGCGCGGGGCTCGTAGCTGGTGCGCATCCAATAGGCACCGCCACGGTGATCACCGGTCTTCTGCGTCATCGAACGGACGACGGCGATGTCCTTGAAGCGCTTCGCGAGCTCGGGCATGTATTCGGCGAGCTGGACGCCGGCGACACCGGTGTCGATTCCCTTGGTCGGACCACCGGTCTCGGCTCCGGGCTTGGGATCGAAGGTCTCCATGTGGGTCATGCCACCCGACATGTAGAAGAAGATGCAATGTTCAGCCTTCCCGCCACCGGCCGCGCGAAGAGGCTTCGCGGCGCCAATGGGCAGGATGCTCACCCCGAGGGCGGTTTTGGCGGCGCGCGCCACAAACTGGCGGCGGCTCAGTTGATCGAGTCGGTTTAGTGCGTCTTTCATGGTTGGATAAGGGTTTGGAATTCAGGAACAAGGTTTCTCGGAAAGCGGGTCATCACTGGATGAACATGAACTCGCGGGTATTCACGAGCGCCCAGATCACGTTGCCGATGGCGGTGGCCTCGGCCTGGAGTTTCTGCTGCTCGCTCATGTCGCGATCGGTCTTCGCACGCATGCCGGACTGGGCGGCGGTCTTCTCCTGTGAGGTGGGATAGCGGGAGAGGACACTGAGGAAGATCTTGTCGACGTTGTCGCGCTTCGAGCCCTTGCCGAAGGCGATTTCCTTGACGAGATAGGCGTCAGGGCTGGTGAGGACGCGGTTGGTAATCTCGCCGTTGAGCAAGGCCATCACCTGGGGCGCGGAACCGGTCGTGAACTGGTTCTCGATGAGCTGCTTGTCGGACTGGCCGAACATGCGCAGGAAGTGATCCGGCGGCATCGGCTGGCGGAGCTCGGAGGCACGGAACATCTGGGCACCGCCGACATTGTCATCACGCGAGACGATGTCGCCGTTGTATTTCACGAGCTTGCTCGCGTTGCTCCAGTCCTCCTTCCACTTGAGGACGTCGTCGGCGGTCTTGAGGGAGGCGAAATCGACGTTCATCACCGTCTTGTATTCGTCCCATCCCTTGCGGGTGACGGACTCGGGGTCGGCGGTGGTGAGGGCCACGAGCGAATCCCAGATCTGCTCCGCGGACATGCGGCGGAGGATCGGCCCGGGGAAATGGTAGGTGCCCTTGTCCACCTGGGTCAGGCTCGGCGTCATCGACTCGGCTTCACGCTGGTAAGTCTGGGTGTTGTAGAGCACGCGGAAGAAATCCTTCACGCTGTAGTCGAGATCCTTCATCATCGTCTCGAGGAAGGAGAGGAGCTCGTAGTTCTGCGCCTGACCGTCGAGGTGGCCGGGAATGTTGTAGACGGGCTCGATCTGTGCGAGACCGAAGGCGATCTTCCAGAATCGGTTCACGACGTTGATGGTGAACCGGGGGTTGCCGGGCGAAACGACCCAGTCGGCGAAGGCTTCGCGGGGCGTCTCGAACTTCGAAAGATCCATCTTTTCACCGAAGTAGGTCTCGGGCTTGACGGCGCCGTTCGGTTCACCATCGTCGTACTTGTAGTCGTGGGGCAGCTTGACGGAGTTGTTTCCGCCGTCGACGACCTGGACGCGGTGGGTGCCGATCCACTGGCCGAGATTCTGGTCTTCGTTCTGGTTGGGGCGGAGTTTGCCGGCGTCCTTGAGGACCTTGTTCATGCGGTCGACTTCGGCGCGGTAATCGGCACCACCGCTCATCATCATCATGTTGCCACCGCCACGGGCGCTGGTCTCGGTCTCGCCCATGAAGGCGGCCATCTTGAAGAAATCCATCTGATAGACCTCTTCGAAGGGGTGATCGTGGCACTGGGCACAGGTGATCTCCGTTCCCATGAAAATGGTGAAGGTGTTGGAGAGGTTGCAAAGGCGCATGCCCTGATCGGAGACAAGGTATCCCACGGCCGGCTCCTCCCAGATCTTGCCCTTGGCGGTGAGAAGCTCACGGACCATGTCATCGTAGGGTTTGTTCTCGCGGATGGCCTGCTTCATCCACTCCATGTAGGGATCGGCCTTGAGGTCGCCGTTACCCATCATGGTGATGCCTTCGCGGATGCGGAGGAGGTCGCCGTAGTAATTGTACATCCGCATCACGAAACCCTCGGAGTTGAGAAGTTTGTCGATGAGAGCGGCCCGCTTGGTCGGAGAGCGGTCGTTGAGGAAGGCTTCCGCCTCGTCGTAGGTCGGGATGCGGCCGGCGACATCGAGGTAGATGCGGCGGAGAAACTGGTTGTCGTTGGTCAGCTCGTTCGGCACGCACATCAGCATCTCGCGCTCGATCTCTTCCTTGCGCTTCACTTTCTCCTCGGGGGTGAGGTCGGCCTTGGCCGGAAGGGCGGCGAGCTCTTCGCGAAGGCCGTAGTAGCTCTCTTTCAATTTGTTGAGCACGAGCTTGTCGATCTCCGCGGCGAGGGCGGCGGGATCGGTGGGAAGATTGCCCTTCACGAACAGACGATCCTGCTCACTGAGTTTCGCGACGGGATAATCGATCACGGTGCCATCGGCCATCTTCAGCTTCACGACGGCGCTGGCTCCGGCTCCGGACGTGCCGACGAATTCGGCCTGGAGGGTGCGGCCGTCGGCAGAGGTCCAGGTGCGGGGTTCCGCCTGGGCGGGCACGATGGCGAGGAGGAGACCTCCGGCCAGGAGCAGGGAGAAGCAACGTTTCAGGGTTCGGGTTTTCATGGAGGGATCGGAGAGTTCGGAGGGAATTCGAGAGCTCGGGTTGGCAAAGGGTATAACAGCGACGTGAGATTTTGTGACAGAACTTTTCAAGAAGGAAAGAATCGGATAAGAATTTATGGTAATCATAAAGCTCTTCAAGGGTTCATTTGGCGAGCGATTGAAGGCTGGGGGTATCGACGGCCTCGCGGTAGACACCCAGGTGATCGATCCAGCCCTGGAATCCGGAGCGCTCGTCGCCTCCGAGGCGGAGATTCCCGACCCGGCCGGGACCCGGGACGCCCGGGGCGGAGGCGCTGACGGTCTCGGGCTTTCCGTCGATGAAGAGGTGGACGCGTGAGGCGAGTTCGCCCCCCCCGAGGAAGCGGTAGGCGACATGGTGCCAGTTCCCGTCGGCGAGGTCGGTGCCGCCGGTGACAAACGCGTCGCGGCACTCGACCCGGAGGGCTCCGCGGACGCCACGCTCGCTGTCGAGATTGCAGGAGACCCGCCAGGCGAGCCCTTCGCGGCCGTATTCGAGGATGCGCTCCTCTCCGCTCTGGCCGACCCGCGCGGGGAGTTTCAGCCAGAAACTGATCGTATGGGCTTCGTCGAGACGGAAATCGCGCGAGAGCGGGACGTCGAGTGTCTCGCCCGGCTGGAAGACGAGACCACCGCCGACACGACCCGCGGCCCGGCGAGGCGAGCGGTCGAGCTCGCCCGTGGCGACGAGAGGCACGTCGAAGAGCTTTTCCTTGCCGGAATCCTCGACAATGGCCCCGACCGACTCGTCGAAGGTGAACTGCAGCGCCGGATGGACTTCGGCGGGACTGCCGAGACGGAGTTTGAAATGATCGCCACCATAGGAGACCGGGGTGAGCTCGGTCCGGGTGCGGCTGTCCGCCCTCACCGCGAGACCTTCGCGGAGGCGGAGGCCGACGGCGTTTCCACTGGTGCGGCTGACTTCGACCTCGCCCTCCATCACGTGCAGCTCGGAATCCCCGTTGTCCTCCACCGAGACCCCGAAACGGGTCCCGATATCGATCGCGTTCAGACGGGGGGTGTTGACGGTGAATCCCGAGGCGAGAGGCGGCGCTTCCGCGGTGAGCCGCCCGGATTTCAGGAACATGCGGTTGTCAGCCTCGATGCTCAGGTCGGCCGGCCCCTCGACGAGCACGGTGGCACCGGAATTGAAGGCGATCACGGCGAGCCCGGACTCGAGCCGCAGCAAGCCGGGGGCGAGCCAACCATCCTCGCGCACGCGACCGAGGCTGGCACCGTCCCAGACAAGGTTTTCACTCCGTTCGATCCGGGCGGTGTAGGATTCGACGGGAGCTTTCCGCGCCACGGCTCCGGAGGTCACGCCACCTTCACGGAAAATGATGGATTGGAAAAGCAACATCAGCCCGATCGAAGCGGCCGCGGAGATCAGACCGGTCTTCACCAGGTCGGGCCAGCGGATCGGGCGTTTGCCCTCGCGCTCTTCGACGATTTCCAGAAGGACGGATTTGGCGAAGCCGCGATCCCCCGCCCCCTCGGAACGCAGGCGGGCGATGACGCCCTGCTCGAAGGCCGCCTTGCCCTTGCCGGGAGCCAGCAAGGCCTGGAGCGCCGCACCCATCTGCGCCTGGGCGACGAAACTCTCGCGGAGATCGGCATCGTGCCTCAGGGCATGCTCCACCTGGCGACGACCCGTTTCATCGAGTTCGCCGGACAGATAGGCTTCGAGGTGTTCGGAGTCCACGGTGGATCAGGCAGGTTCGGGCGTCCCGGAGGCGCCGTTGAGTTTGTTTTCCATGCACTGCCGCAAGGCGGTGCGGACGCGGCAGAGCGTCGTGCGCACCCACGCCTCGCTCTGCCCGAAGGCCGAAGCGATCTCGCGGGAGGATTCGGAAAGGGTGTATTTCCGCTCGAGGAGGCGGCGCTGCTGCTCGGGGAGCCGCGAGAGACACTCCTCCAAGGCGGAGACGAGCGGCAGATCGGGAGCGAATTCCCCGCGCGTGGCCTGCTGCACCAGATGGTGTTCGAGAAATTTCTCGCGATTCCTGGAGAGCCGCTGGTGCCGCAAGGTCTCCTTGCGGATGAGATTGAAGGCGATCGCCCGCAGCCATTTGCCGAAATCGGTCCCGGCGCGGAAGTCATGGATGTGGCGGTGGGCGAAGACAAAAGCCTCGTGCGCGATCTCGTCGATGAGATGGGGCACGGGCAGCTTCATCGCGACAAACGCGCGGAGGTGCGAGCTGTGAAGTTCGAGGAGACGCTCGAACGCGGCGAGTTCCCCCCGCTGCACGCGGAGAACGAGGTTTTCTTCTGTCTCGGATTCACTCACCATCACGAATATCCCGTGAAAGGAGTTTCGTGACACGCTTTCATTCACCTTTTTTCACGGCCTCGACTTCGCGCGGCACGATCGCGAGATAGTTGCGGACGGTCTTGAATGGCTCGACGTGGAGAGGCTCTCCCGCGGTGCCCCGGTTCAGGTAAAGTCCCGAGGAAGTGCCTCCATCGAGATTGAGCGCCCGATGGATCGGCCGCGAGGGGGAGAAGTCGGCCCGGGCGAGCACCTCGCCGAGTTCCGCGAGGGTGAAGGCGTCGCTCATGCCGAGGGCGAACCAACGGTCGCCATCGTGCAGGACGAAGGTGCGCCGACGCGAATTTTCCGGCGACAGCCCTTTGACCGTCTTGCCTTGATCGACAAGAAAAGGTCCCGCTTGAAGGAGATCGGTGGCCTTGTATTTCCCCGCATCGTATTCGGCACGGCGGAGCAGGTAGGGATTGCGTCGCCCGCTCGAGAGCACCACGCCGCTGAGCAGCGCACCCTCCCCGAAGCGTCCCGACGCTTCACCCCCGGCGATCATCAATCCCGAAGGTTGATGATTTTCGAGGAAGAAACCGCCATTGCATCCGGCGAGGGCACCATTCTCGATCATCGCCGCACCGAGCCCGGAATAGCGCGGCTCCACCGGCGATCCGTTGTCGATGACGCGGAAGGTATGCCGGTCGGCGTGGAACCAGACCAGATCGATCCGCTTTGCCGCGAAGAAACCCGACTCCGCCGCCTTGGAGACCAGCTTGCGTTCGTGGGCGAAAGGCGCAGCCGGATCCTGCGCGGTCGATTGATCCTCGACCTTCCAATCGGCGTGCAAAGTCGAGAGCCCTCCGATCGGCACGAGGAGGAATCCGGCCGCGATGAGCGCCTGGAACGAGGAGGAGAGGAAGTCGGTCTTCAAAATACTACGGGGGTCGACTCCTATACGGACGAGCGGGCCCGCCTTTCGCGCTCAAATCGCAAAAGGCGGAAAATCTCTGACCGGAAACCGCCGGCGCGGTTTCACCACGCGGCCCCGAGGGTCGGCTGTGCGTTGACGCGATAGGGCATCCACGCGATGCCGACAGCCTTGGCCGAGCAGTTCTTTTTCAACGGCGTCACCGTGAGAGTCTCGAGGCGTTCGGTCATCGGATCCATCGAGGCCTTGAGCTTCTCGATCTGTTCCTCGCAGTCGGCCTCGATTTTTTCGAGCTCCTCCTGGTATTCGTCGACCTTCTCTTCGGCGCGCGCGACATCGCGGCTTTCTTTCCAGGCTCTTGACGCACCCGACATCGCCCCGCGCCCGGAAGTCGTCGAGACGCGCTTGCCGAGGAGCGCTCCGAGAATGGTGCTGCCGACGCGCATCGCCGTATCCATCTTCGCGCTGTTGGCCTGCGATTTCTGATCCTCGACCACGTCCATCGCCTTCGCGATCTTCTCCTCGAGGGCCTTGATCTTTTTCTCGTAGGTCGCGCGCAGGGCCTCCACCTTCGCATCGCGCGCCTCGTGGGCCGCATGGACGAGGCGGGCGCGGAAGTCGCCTTCGGCTTCGCCGGGATTCGAAAGCTGTCCCGTCAGCGGGCTTTTGTAGACGGTCATGCGGTGATTCCCGTAGATCCAGTCGACAAATTCCTTCTCCAGCTTCGACCAGAGTTTTTCATCGAGGAGCGACTGCGGCAGGTCGGTGAAGGCGGCCCCTTCCACCGGCTCGCCACCGAGCTGGCTCGCGGGGAGACCGTTGGGCAATTCCAGATTCTTCGTCCAATCGACATTACCGCCCGCGGCCTCGACCGGATTGACGATCACCACCGTCTCGCGGCCGGAGACACCCTTGGCACTGTCCTCGTAGCGCACCTCGCCGATGCGGATGACGGACGGCACGTAGTGGATTTCCGCCGCAGGCACACCGGGTCCGGCCGGGATGAAGAAATCGCGGGCACCCTTGGGCAGCCGGGGACGCAGCGGCTTCGGCGCGGCCGGTTTCGGGGCATCAGGCGAGGGCGCGGGAGCCGCCGCCTTCACCGCCGCGATTTCGGCGCGCTTCGGATCCATCAGCTTTTTGATCTGGGTCCGGGCGAGCGGTCCGGTGAGGTAACTCATCACCCAGCGCACGTGGAAGACCGAGGGCGCGTCGTCATTGACGTTGTTCATCAGGAAGATCCGGTTGCCGAGACCCGCGAGGAGCTGCTCCATCTTTGCCCGGTTGAAACCGCTGTTGTTGCTCGCCGCGGCTCCTTCGAGACCATCGAGGACGCGGGCCTTGTCGCGCTCCGTCTGGAGACGTCCGAGCCACCACGTGCCGATGTTCGAGAGCGCCTTGTAATCGAGATCGACCGGGTTCTGCGTCGCGAGGAGCACGCCGAGACCGAAGGCACGCGCCTGTTTCAGCATCGTCATCATCGGCTTCTTCGAGGGCGGCATCGCCGAGGGAGGCAGGTAGCCGTAGATCTCATCCATGTAGAGGAGCGCCCGCAGGCTCGTCGTGCCCGACTGCGCCCGCATCCAGCCGA
>JALRFZ010000571.1 GCA_023253615.1 Verrucomicrobiales bacterium
CACTCCGGGCGAGCCGTCGCAATCCGTCCTGAATTACCGCATCTCCTCGATGGGGAGCGGCCACATGCCGCCGCTCGGAGCCCGCGAGATCGATGACCGCGCCACCGCCCTGCTCTGGGACTGGGTGCGGGCGATGCCCCGGGAGACGGCCGCGGCGGACGAGCCCGTCACCGCGTTCGATCCGGCGAGGCCCGGCGACATCTCTTCCGCGATGCGTCTCGCCCATGCCATCGCCACCGGCACCCTGCCCGAGGCCGGCCGCCCCGCCGCCATCGCCGCCGGCCTTGCCTCGCCCGACGAGGCGGTCCGCGCCCTCTTCGAGCGGTTCCGGCCCCACGCGGAGCGGCCCCGGCGCCACCGGCACGAGGTGTCGGCGATCCTGGAGCTCGCCGGCGATCCGGACAAAGGCGGAAGACTCCTCGATCCCGCCGGCCGTCTCGCGTCGTGTTTCGCCTGCCACCGGATCGGCGGTGCCGGCCTGGACTTTGGACCGGCGCTCGACGGGATCGGGGCGCGGCTCGATGCCCGCCAGATCCTCGAGAGTCTCCTGATGCCGTCGAAGTCGGTGGCGGCCGCATCGGCGCTGTGGTCCGTCACCCTGAAATCCGGCGGGAGCCGCACCGGCATGATCGTCTCGCGCGAGGCGGAGCGGCTCGTCCTCCGGTCAGGTCCGGGGGTGGAGGAAACGATCGCGATGGATCAGGTCGCGGACTTGAAACCACAACTCCTCTCCGGCATGCCCGAGGGCCTCGTCGATGATCTCACCCCGCAGGAAGTCGCCGACCTCGTCGCCTGGCTCGTGTCCCTGGAGTGAAGGGCCTCAGGGTGCCACCTCGAGCATCTTGAGGCGCTTCTCCGTGGCGTCGGTGACCG
This sequence comes from Verrucomicrobiales bacterium, assembly GCA_023253615.1. Lineage (GTDB taxonomy): Bacteria > Verrucomicrobiota > Verrucomicrobiia > Verrucomicrobiales > DEV007 > Arctic95D-9. The sequence goes on from JALRFZ010000571.1 coordinate 874, forward strand.
TCTCGATCGAGATCACGTAGTAGCCCGTCTTGCCCCCCGAGGTGATGGAAAAGGCATCGGTCATGTCGATCGCTCCGTCGGCACCGCTGCCGCTGTCGTGACGGAAGTAGCGGAGGTTTTTATCGATCTTGCCGCCCGGTGCCTTCCACTTCACCGCGAGGCTTTTGCCCGTCTGCGGCTTCCGGATGATCCCTAGTTCTCCGTTCACCTCGGCCATCTCCTCCATCTCGGGCACGGCCGAGAGCGTCGGGATGGGCTTGGGCGAAGCGAGGATGGTGACCCGGTCGAAAGGCTTCTTCGGATCGGGATTCGAATACATGATCCAGTAGCTGCCATCTTCGCCGCGGCGTATTTGCGGATCGCCCCACTTGCGGATCGAGGCGACCGGCCGCAACAATGGCACCGGTACTTCGCCGAGCTGCCCGGCGTGTTTCATCGATTCGCGCAGGGCCGCGACGTGATCCTTCCAGGCTTCGGGCGCGAGGGTTTCCTGGCCGGCGGCGGGGAGGAGGGAAAGGGAAAACACCGCGGTGAGGATGAGGAAAGGGCGCATCGCTCAAAAATCCCTGTCTTCGCCCGGTGGTCAAGTCGATCCCGCCTTTGACCCGGGCGCATCCTTCGGGCATCTTGTCCCATGTCGTGTCCGCGCCTCGTGCCTTTCATCATGAGCTTCCTTTTCTCCGGAGCCGCCTCCGCCCAGCTCTCGAAAAGCGCCATCGAGGCGGCCCATTCCTATTCCGCGAAGCGCGGGGGGATCGGCTTCATCGTCAGCGAGGCCGGACAAGTGCGCTTCGAGCGCTTCGCCAAGGGCCACTCCGCCGACACCCCCATCCACATCTATTCCGGCACGAAATCCTTCTTCGGCGCGATCGCCGTGATCGCCGAGGAGGAAGGCCTCCTCTCGCTCGATGAGAAAGTCGCCGAGACCCTGCCCGAATGGCGCGACGATCCCCGCAAGGCCCGCATCACGATCCGCGAACTGCTCGATTTCACCTCGGGACTCGAGACCGGCTTCGAGGAGATCTACGGGCGCTCCACCGCCGACAAACTCACCCTTTCCCTCGGACTCGATGCGAAAAACGATCCCGGCGATTCTTTCATCTACGGCCCCAGCCATCTCCAGGTCTTTTGCGAAGTGATGCGACGCAAGCTGAAGCGCAAGGGACTGACCTACGAGGCCTATCTGAACCGCAAGCTCATCCAGCCCCTCGGCCTCGGCATCCCGCAATGGCGCGCCGACAGCCATGGCAATGTCATCCCTTCGGCCGGCATGTATCTGAGCGGACGCCACTGGATGCATTTCGGAGAGATGGTCTGCCGCGGCGGCACCTGGAATGGCAAACAGATCGTGCCCGCCGGGGAGCTGACAAAATGCTTCAAGCCCACGCCGATCAATCCCGCCTTCGGCCTCTGTTTCTGGGTGAATTCCTACAGCACCCGTCCCGACGCCCGCGAGCTCGATGTCGAGGAGACGCTCGAGATCGAGCCCCTGCCCGAGGATTGGAGCCGCGCCTGTCTCAGCAAGGCGGCGCCGCCCGACCTCATTTGCTCGCTCGGGTCGAATTTCCAGCGCCTTTACATCGTGCCTTCGATGGACCTCGTCGTCGTGCACCAGGGCAAAAAGGGTGCCCGTGGTTTCCGCGACGCCGAGTTCCTCCCCATCCTCTTCAAGGACGCAAGGCGCTCCGAGCCGGAGGCGGCGGAGGAGGTCACGGAACGCAAGGTGAAGCCGCTCTTTCCCAAGGGCTTCGGCGGATTCCTGAAAAAGGGCGTCGAAGAGTGAGTCGGCGCGGGGTCAGGTTCCCGAGTTCGTCTCCGCGAGAAACGCCCGCCAACCACCCAGTGCGGTGATCTCGCGCGAGCTCTCGGGCACGGCGCTCTCGCAGAGGAATCCCGTCACGAAACGTCCGCTCGCGAGCTCGAGTTTGCCGAAGCCGAGCGGCGAGGGGATCGCCGCGACGAAGCTGCCGAACTGCGAGGCGGGTACGGCCCAGCGCTCCAGCAGGATCGAGGCTCCCTTGCCACCGCTCTCGCGGATCAGCCCGGGCCGGGGCGGCAGACCACCCACCGGAGGCAGGGCGAGAAGACGGTAGGCCGCCGCCGTGCGATCCTCGGCGAGGAATTTCGCCCCGCGCTGGGTGAGCTGCCAGTTCAGCGGCAGGCCGCGCATGTGGGCGCCGCACACCGCCACCTCGATCCAGTCCGACGGTGGCACAGGCTCACCCACTGCAGCCGTTTCCCCGCCCGCAAAACACTCCGCCAACCCTAACAAAGCCACCTCGGCGAAGGGCGGCGCGACGAGGGTGATGCCCCAGGGCACGCCGCTCGATGGGAGACGTCCCGTCGGCACCGCGCAGGCGCAGAGGTCGAGCAGGTTCATGAAGTTCGTGTAGTAGCCGAGGTTCGAATTCAACCGCACCGGATCGGCCTCGACCTCGGAGATGGTGTAGGCCGTGCCCGCCGTCGGCGTGACCACACAATCCACCCCGGCGAGCACCGCATCGGCGCGGCGTTTCAGCGCCCGGAGGCGGTATTGGGCTCGGAAACCCTCGACCGCGCGCGGATCGCCGCCTTTGGCAATGATGGAACGCGTCACCGGATGGAGGCTCCCGGGA
>JALRFZ010000587.1 GCA_023253615.1 Verrucomicrobiales bacterium
GAACGATCTCGGAAGTCGTGTCGAAGACCTGGGCCTGGTTGAAGGCGAGGGCACTGTTGCTAGACTTGAAGTCCATCCCCAGCTCCAACTCGTGGGAGAGACGGCCCATGCCGGGCAGCGGGATGCCATACCGACCGCTGATCTGCTTGTTCTCGCCGCCGTTCTCGAAGACCGCGCCGTTCTGGATGAAATCCGCCTCGGTATCGACGTAGGCGCCGAGCAAGGTGAGCTGATGACGCCACGGCAGATAGGAGGCGAAGACCCCGCTGTGTCCGTAGAGGGAGGATTCCCCGTCGATGTTCGTCGTGAACTGGTAGCTGAGGATCGAATCCTGACCGAGGAAAAGCGGCCCGGTCCAGGAGAGACCAAAGATGCCGCGAGCTTCGCCGAGCGCGGAGGTGCCGGAATTCTCCAGAGAGACGTAGCCGAGGAGGTCCTTCGTGTTTTCGTTGCGGAGGATCACGTCGGTCTCGCCATAGCCATCGCCGGGACTGAACACGAGATCCACCTGACGGTTCGGATGTTTGTTGATCCAGTTGAGATCCTCGGTGAGATCACTTTCGCGGATCACTTCACCCCGCTCCGTGCGGATCTGGCGGGCGAGGGCGCGGCTCTCGTTGTTGCCGGCTCCCTCCACGATGACATCCCCGAGGCGACCCTCGATGACCACGAACTGGAGGACACCCGAGGTGATTTCCTGCTCGGGAACGAGCACATCGACGACCGGAAGATCACTCTTGCGGTAAGCCATGACCGCGTCACGCACCATCTCGTTCAGTCCACCGAGGGTGAGACTCTGCCCGACCCGGGAGGCAAACACATTGTAGACCCGAGAAGGCAGCTCGACCCCCTCGGTGACCACACCGGAAAAGGATCCGGGGGAGCCCTTCTTCACGTCGCGGGTGGAAGGAACAACGCGGATCCCGCGGAGATTCGAGGTGAGCACCGTCGAGTCGCGCGTCGGCGAGACCGAAGAATGACCGCCGCGGCCGTCGGGCTGGGTGAAGGTGACAGGCTGGACATCGTCGTTCGACTCCGCGAAGGGATTGCGCCAGCGCCACTTCGGCTGGGCTTCGGCAGGTCCGCCCTGCTCGTTGGTGCCACGCTTCCACCATGCCTCGGCGGTGGTGTCGCGGCGGTCGCCCTTGTAGACCATCTGGTTGTCCTTGTAGTAGACGGAACCTTCGTTGAAGGGCTTGAGGGTCCCCTCCGAGACCGTCTCAGGGGCCGCCTGGTTGCCGACAAATCCGCCCCCTCCCATTCCCTGGGATTCCACTTGCACGAGAGCCGACGACGGGTCGGCGCTCGGACGATTGACCACGGCGCGCTCGCGCATCTCTTTCTCCTCACGCGCGGCGTCCGCCTGGGCCTTGCGCTGCTCGTACTTCGCGACCCTCATATCACGGATCCGCTCCTTCCGGGTGACCTGATCGGGAGTACGCAGATCGGGCAGCGGAGGGAGATCGATGAGAGTCTCTTCAGGAGTCGGAGGTGGCAATTCGCCCCAGAAATCGGAGTCACCGAAAGCCTGGAGACGCGATCCACTGGCGGTGATGCCATCCTCCCCCCCTGGAAGGGCATTCTGGACGGTGATCGACTGGGACACCGGCTTCTTCTTCGGCTGGATCGCCGAAGCGGAAAGTCGCTGCCCAAGTGTTGCGCGCCCCGTATCCTCCGGCTGGCGGCGGTAGACGTTTTCATCGAAACGGGAGGCTTCGGCCCGCTTCGACATTTCACGCTTTTCCTTCCAAGAAAGCTTGCGCTCGGGATCGCCCAGATCCAGATCGGGCAGCGGTGGCAGGGCACCCAGCTCGGCATCCTGGGAACGCAGGTCCATTCCCGGGGCCAGGAGCAACAAAAGGGCGAGAATGCTGGGATTCAGATGCTTCATTCAGAGCGGCTTAAGAAAAGAGGGCGGAGCGACCATTGCAGTTCTCCACCCTCGATCTTGAAATCTCCGGCCAAAAATCGCAAGAGGAATATTCAGATTTTTGAACCGTCTCTTATCTAGGAACTCTTGATCATTCAGTTCGCCGGATAAAACGTGGTCACTTGGTTTCCAAAGACACGATAGCTCGAGTAGCGGTTCGTGCCGGGTTCGAAAACGTAGAAGGTCATGCCGACCGGGCCACCCGACTTCCCGCGGCGGAGGCGGCTTTCCTCCTCCTCGTCCTCTTCCTCCTGGGAATTGGAGTCGCGGCGGTCTCCGAAGAGATTGTCGAGGCGGTCCTCCACCGTCCACGAATCGGCCCCTTCCTGGGTTTCTTCGTCGCGCTCGAAGACCCCGAGCAAGTCGTAGAGCCCGCCATCGTATCCGCCGATGCCGTTCAGGAACATGTCCTCTTCGCGGAAGAAGGCGTCGTAGGTCTCATCGAACGCCAGACCGAAGAAGTCAAAGGTCTCCAGCGGGAGCGGGATTACCGGCTCGGCCGGCTGCATCGGCAATTTCGTCGAGACCGGCTCGATCGCATCGTAGTAAAGGGTGTAGAGACCCGCGCCGCTCACCGCATTCTGGTCGCGATAGACCGGAGCGGAAGAACCGAGGGCTCCCGCCGCCATGCTGGCGAGGTTCGGAAGCCCGCCGGGGCTGTTCACGAGGGCCACCGACCCACCCTGTCCGCTGACCGCGTCGGTCGGGAAGACACCGCCGCCGGAAATGTTGCCGGAGGCTGCCACCCCGGCCTGATCCCACCAGAGATCGGGGGTGAGGTAGACTTCGTCGTTGCGTCCCGCGAGGATGCCGTTGGCCTTGTTGAAGGGGGCGGCGAAATTGGCCGGAGCCTCGGTGAAGGTCAGGGTGCGTTCGTTGATACGGGTGGTCGCGTCCATCGCATTGTTGGCACGGGCCGGCAGGTAGAACTCCATGCGGGTTCCGTTGCCGGAGGCGCCGCTGGCGAAGATCGTGCCATTCGCCGCGGTGAGGATGCCCCGGCCACCGAAGAAGGGATTCAAACGGCTCACGGCGACCTGGGTGTTGCCGAGGGTGATGCGGTTGTCGAGCGCGGGATCGTGGTGCCCGACAAGGGCCGCGTTGAACGAAGCGTTGTTGCCGGCGGCAACCACGAGGTTTCCGCTCCGGAAGCCACGGGCGCTCTGGCGGAAAAGGGCTCCTGAGCTCGCCGGATTGGTGTCTCTGAGGAAATCGCCGTTGCCGATCATCGCATAGTTGTTCAGGGCCTGCAGGGTCTGCGTGCCGCCGGAGATCTCGCTGCCTCGAATCACGGAAAGATTCCGCTTCACGAGGACGGTCACGTTTCCATCGAGATCACCGGTGATCGAAGGCCCGCCGTGTCCGATCTGGGCGAAAGCTCCGTAGATGGTCTGCGTGTCCACGTTGGGCGTCGTGCCACCCTGGATGAGGGCATCGCGACCCACCACCACGGTGATGTCGCCGGTCTGATTGGCGTTGAGCACGTGATCCCCGGTGCCGGCCTGGCGATTCCCGTTCTCGACTGCGAAGTGTCCGATCTTCGCGAAGTTGAAGGCGGAAGACACCGAATCGAGCCCTGGCGTCGGGTTCACGATCGAATAGGGCGATGCTCCCACGGTGGTCGTCTGCGGATCCGTGCGACGCTGGCCCACAATCGCGAGGTCGTTGCCCACGAAGACGGTGATGTTCCCGAAGGAAGGCGCGTCGAGCTGGTAACCGCCATGACCGATCGCGGCAAAGGCACCGTGAACCGAACGGCCTTCGTTGTCGGCGATACCGCTGGGCTGCTCGCTCCAGGCATTGGGCCCACCTTCGATCACGACGTTGCCATCCACGGAGACCGAGATGTCACCGGCAAACCCGGTGGGCAGACCCAGGCGACGCGAGGCGTCATTGCCCTGATCAGAACTGAAACCGTGACCGAGTTGAGCAAAGGAGGTATCCACTCCTTTGCCACCGAGGACGAAAAGATTGCCTCCAGCCACCGCATAGATATTCGACGCGGCCGCGATGCCGTTCATATCCTCCCCGCGCCCAAGGACGACAAGGTCGAGGTTGTTCTCGATCCCTCCGTGCCCGATTGCCGCCGGGTTGAACTCCGAGGGTGAGGGAGCGCCGAAGGCGGCCGCGGTATTCTCCTCGCGGTCGTTCTCTTCCGCAACGAGAGCGTCAATGCGGATGTCTCCCGAGGCGGTGATGGAAATGTTCCCGGCCAATTCGATGGCCCGCGAGAATCCCACGGCCGCACCATCGTCCACACGCTCCCCACGGCCGACCCCGTGGCCGATCCGCGACCAGCGGTGCTGGCCCTCGCCGTTTTTCACCTCGATGTTCCCTCCGTTGGCCACTACGGTGACGTCACCGATCTTGTTCTGATAGTTGGTCGCGGTATTGTTCACGTTGAACGAGGTTGTCGTGAGCCCCCCGTGCCCGATCTGGGCATAGGAGTTGCGCGTGCGAACCCCGAGCCCCTCGTTGCCCGGATTGAACTGGGTCAGAAGGATGCTGCCTCCGTTCCATGCGAAACGCTCCGCCGGCTGGCGACGGCCGATCTGGAGGTGATCCACGGTGACTCCACCGCCCGCGGTGACGGAGATGTTGGCGGTGTTGCGGGCACCGCCCACCAAAGTACCGGCCCCCGAGGCGAAGAGATCGCGCACGCCCACGGGGCTCATCGGGCTGCCGTTGGCCGCCGCGTAGGTGACGGACGCGGCACCGTTGTTGAGAACCGAGACGATGCTGGAATCGACCGAATCGTTCAGGAAACGCTCGGTGCGGCTGAAATTCCCGCCGACCTGTCCACGATCGTCAAAACCCTGGTGGCCGATCTTGCCATGTGAGTAGGAAAAGGCCCCGTTGCGGACGAGAATGCTGCCACCGGCCACGACGTCGATGTCGCCGAGGATCCCGGTGAAACCGCTCCGGTAGCCGCCGTGTCCAACGTGGGCGGGCGCGTGGAGGTCGTAGTTGTTCTCCCCGTTGTTGGGATCATTGTTTCCCCGGTTGTAGGGCTGGATGCTGCCACCACCAATGATATCGAGGTTGCCCCCGGCGCGGACGCGGAGATCACCGAGGATGAAGGAAGAGGTCTCGAAATCCGCCAATTCGCTACCGCCATGGCCCAGACGGGCATAGTCGAAAACCTCGTTTCCACCCATCAAGGTGATGTTGCCGCCAGCGATCACGTCGATATCACCTGAGATCGACATGTAAACCAGATGCCGGTTCATGTTGGCCCCAACTTCTCCGACGTAGCTGCGCGATCCGGTGTTGGTCTCGTTGCCGTTCGGCATCCGGTAGCTGACGTTCTCACGGCCATCAGGATTGGTTCCCCCTCCCCCGGGTACGGCGGGCGTTCCCAGGATGCTTTGATACCCGGAACCCATCGTCGCCACGGCGAACGATGTCCCCCCGTGACCGATCGCGGCGAAACGACGGTCGCGGAGGTGGCGGCCGCTGACGTTTTCGTTCTGATAACCCTTGATCACGATATCCCCCGATCGGGCGAACACGTTGATGTTTCCGTGCATTCCGCTGACGGTAGAACCGTTCAGTGCATCCACCTTGATGGAGGTTCCGGTGACGGGAGCGAGATCCAGCGGTGCGAGTGAAAGAGGCCCCTGGTTGCCGGGGTTGCCTTGGCTGGTGCCGCGGCTGTATTGGGTGGCGCTGAATCCAAGCGTCGTGTTGATCGCAAAACCCGCCGCGTTCGTGCCGTTGTTCGGATAGTTGGTGAGATTGTAGCGACGCAGCCTCTCGGGATCCAACGCCGGGTTGAATCCGGTCGTGATCGCCCCGGTGAACAACTCGCCTCGGCGAAGATTCGGGTTGTCGAAGTCCCCCGTAGTGGCGAAGAACCGAAGCTGCTGGTCGAGCACGTTGGTGGGATTCCAATAGGCGTGGCCGACAAAGGTATGCCCGATCGTCGCGGTGGCACGGGTGGCCTCTCCCGCGAGGATGGTGATATTGCGTCCGGCCTCGACATGAATGTGGCCATAATATTCACCGAACTGCCCCACCCCGCCGTGCCCGATCTGGGCCGAGGAATTCGAGGACGGAGCGGCGGCATCAAAGGTCTGGGCCGCTCGGAGGGTGACATCGCCGCCGTTGGTGACGGTCGCCGTCACCTTGCCGGTGGAATGATTCACGTTGATCGGAGCCGCTCCATTGATCCCGGCGTAGACGTTGAGGTTGCCGTAGACGGGCGCGAGGCGGGCTCCGGCGATGGCCATGCGGTCGTTGTCCGCCCCGTTGAAGCTCCAACGGCGCTCCATCTGCCCCCCTTCGATACCGGTGATTGAGAACGCGGAGTTGTTGATGTCCTCGTTGCCAATTTCGCGGATCGACGTGCCGGCCCCCGAGTTGTTGCTGCGATTGGGCCCCATGTGCCCGATCTGGGCACCGACGGCCTCGTTGCCGGCCCCGGCCTGCAGGATCACGCCCCCCTTGGCGAGGACATTGATGTCGGCACCATCCACCGCTGCACCCAAAGCCAGCGCGGCTGTACTGAGGCTGCCCACTCCGGCGCCATACTCGGGACGAAGCGCGCCCAGCCCCCGGGGATCTTTGGTCTCGAGGCTGCCCGTCGCCTCGATCCGCTGCCACCACCAGTTGCCCGCCGTGGCGCTGTTGTAGTGGTTGGCATATGGAATGAAGGTTTCAGAAACGACACCCGTGCTGTTCATGCCGCGGACGCCATCGACGATTCCGTCTCCATTCAGGTCCACTTCGTTGCGTCCGGCCACGGCGACGATGGGATCCCCCACCCCCGCCGTCGGCTGGTTGCTGGCAAAGGTGGCATTGTTCCGTCCGTCGCTCAAAAGCCAGGCACCGGTTCCCTCCGGAGCCCCCACCTTCATGTCGAGACGGATCTGGATCGCGCCACCATCCGTGCCTCGGTTGAGGCGGGGCGCGAAAACCTGGCCTCCGTCGTGGAAGCCGATCATGGCATAACGATTGCTGGCGGCCGTGTCGGAGCCCGTCACGCGCACATCAAATCCGGCGACATTGGTGTCGCCGAAGCGGCTTCCCACCTCGACGTGGCGGGTCATGTTGCTGGAGCCGATGAAGACGCTGCCTCCGTTGTTCCCGAACATGCCCTGCTGGACGTAGAAATCCCAGGCGCTCTGGGGATCGAACTGGAGCGCGGCATCGCTCTCGAGCCCGCCCCAACCTGCCAGGAGGTTGACCGAGCCGGCACCGGAAGTGCGGATGTGGTTGCCCACGAGAATGGAGCCGGAGGCGAAGATCCCGAAGCTGGAAAGGGAGTTCGTCCACTGGATCGCGGAATGGCGGTCGTTCGCCGACGCACCATCGTAGATCTCGCCACCCCCACCGACGCTCTCGACGGCGACGTTTCCGCTACCCGTCACGACGAGGACATTGGCACCGCTCTGCAGCGTGGTGTTGATCGAGGAAATGCTGATGGTGGAATCCGTCACCGGAGAGGAGAGCGGAGGCACCGGAGCACCCGCTGCTCCAATCACCACGTTGCCCGGGTCGAAGAGCACCGTGCCCGCTTTGCCACCGACCGTGCCGACACGGGCCTCACCGTCGAAGTAGAGCCACTCCTTGCCGGAAACCTCCACGAGACCTCCGTTGCCACCGCCGTCGAGGGAGCTGGCGGAGATGTCCCCGAGGAAGAGCGTGTCGCCGTTCGCCCAGACGATGGCGGTGCCCCCGTTGCCGCCACCGAACGAGTCGGCGGTCAGTTCGGCCCCGCGCTCCACGCGGGTCGAGCGCGCTTCGCGAATGCCGGTATCGCGGCCCTGGAAATCTCCGCCCACCCGGATGCGGCCACCGGCGGAATGTCCGTCGGCCGAAAGATTGGCGGAATCGTTGATGAGAATGGTCTCGCCCGTCACGGTGATGTCTCCACCTCGCCCAAGCGAGGAATCGGCCACCACGGTTCCATCCACGGCGATCGCTCCGACCGCATCCATCGCCACGGTGCCGCCGACGCGACCACCGGAGACATCGATCACGGACGAGGCTGCCTGCACCACCTGGGTCCCGCTCACCTCCACGTTTCCACCGGATCGTGAACCGACCGCCTCGATGCGACCGGCGACGTTGGCTTCGCCGCCGACTGATTGGATCTGGACTTGTCCGCCATCGACCCCTGCCGTGGCGGTGATCTGGGAACCCGCTCCGAGATTGATGTTCGAGCTGCCGCCGGAGGCGCGCAACAGGACGCGGCCGCTGCTGCGGTCGGCCCCGGTCGCACGCACCGCGCCACCGTTGTTGATCGCCAGCGCGTAGACGTTGCCATGGGCCTTCAGCTCGGCCGAGGCCCCGCGGATGGTGCCGGTGTTGTTGATGCCGGTGCCGGTGTAGTCGGAGGACCCGCGCACGGAGATTTTCGATCCCGCCCCTTCTTCAAGGAGAATGTCGCCGCCCGCGCCGATGGCGACGGTCCCGTTCAGGGCGCCGATCTGGCCCTGGTTGTCGACGAAGCCACCCATGAGGACGACGTCGCCGCCGGCCGAGGAGATCGTGCCGAAGTTGGTGACCCCGGTGTTCGAGCTGCCGTAGAAGCGGTTGTTGCCCCCGTTGAGGAAGTCGTCGTCGTCGATGTCGAGGGTGGAAAGCACGGCATTTCCGCCGACGTCGATGACCCCGTTCGCCCCGACCACGATCCCGTTGGGGTTGATGACGTAGACGTTCGCGTTGCCCTTCAACTGCCCGTGGATCTGGGAGATGTTGCCTCCGGTGACGCGGTTCAGCGCGGTCCCGTTGTTCGGCTGCACGAAACGCGTCAGCTCGCCCTTCCCGATGGAGAAATCCTGCCAGTTGATGACGACACTGGGAGCTTTCTGGTGAATCCGAAGTTGATTCGCAGAGACCTGGGTGATCACCGCATTCAGATTCCCTCCAACCACCACGCCCCCTCTCGGGTTCGCCTGGACGGGTCCGCCGGTCGTGACGAAGGCGGGGAGAAGGAGTGAAAGGATCCATTGCTGGAGCCGCTTTCCGTTGAGTTTTCCTTTCATGTCGAAATGGGGAGGTTGGGGGCGCCGGAGCAAGTCCATTCCTGGTCAAGTTTGTCGTCGATGCTCACTGCGTGACGGAGAGGCGGGTCTGCTCCACACCGAAGACCCGGAAGCTGGAATAGCGGTTCGTGCCGGGATCGTAGACGTAGTAGGAGAGACCACCACGGCCGACCTGTTGCGAGGCGCGGCGCTTGCGGCGATCGCGCTCTTCGTCGCCCTCCTCTTCGAGGATGGTGCTGCCGGGCTCGAGATTGCCG
>JALRFZ010000459.1 GCA_023253615.1 Verrucomicrobiales bacterium
CCCGGTCCGGCACTTCCAGGAGAAGGTGGAAGTGATTGCTCATCAGGCAATAAGTGACGACCCGGACCCCTGCAAAAGCCTCCAGCTTCCGCATCGTTGCCCGAAAAGCTTCCTTTTCCCCCGCCTGAAACACCATCCGCCGGTCCACGACTCGCGAAATGCAATGATAATATGATTTTCCTGGATTTTTAATTCTAATCTGTCTCATGAGAAAATAAAGATTCCTTAATTCGACATTACACGCGGCCCGATACATGTCAACGGGTCTGGTCCGTTGCACTGCTTCTCCTCTGATGGGGCATGTGCCATGCTTTGGATGGTTGCTTGGGATCCGCCTCTCTGGAAGGATTCAGGCGTCGGGGGGCGGTAGGTCGTCGAGGAGTTTGTCGAGGTAGGATCTGATGGGCGAGGGGATGGTCTCGAAGCCAACGGACGATCGCGGTTGGCCCATGGCATGACGCATGGCGTTGTGCATCAGGTACCGACCGGTGATGACGTTGAGATGGATGTCGTCGCGGTAGAGATCCTCGATCCGGGAAAAGGGGGACTTCCCGGATTCAATGTCCGCGGCGATACGGGCGAGCAGATCTTGCGCCCGGGTCTGTCGGAACACGCGCCCAGGGTGCAACTCGCGCAGCTTGGCGACGACCCCTTCCAGATAGGCGGGGCTATGCTGCATTTTTCCCGCCGCCGACTTCAACGCATACTCCCCGGCACGGGTCTTTGCCCGGGCCCATCCGGAATGGATCACAAAGACCGCTTTCGGCTGCATGCGGACGAAATCGGAAATCACCGCGACATCTTCCTCCAAGGTGCTCCCATAATGCACCTGCACCGAGACGACGTCGTAGGCCTTGCTCTCCAACGCCTCGGGCCAAAGGGTCGAGTTTTTCACGCAAGGAGCCTGCGGATTCTCGTAGATGAAGGGCAGGCTCTTTCCACAATCCACATGCCATTGCACGTCGCCATCGAGCTTCGAAGGCACCGTGTCCTGTGTGAGCGAATTGCCGATGAGGAAGAAGGAGCGTCCCTCTTGCGCAGCCGGAAGAGCGCCCGACATCATCATCAGGCTCACGAAAGATACCAAAGCGGGTCGATTCATGAGCCGAACCCTATCGCATCCGGACGCCAACCTCCATCGCACGATCCCGCCTCCGCCACCGCGGAAAAGGTTCGCTTCTGAATGATGGAACCTGATACATTTTCCCATGACCTCCCGCTTTCGCCCAATCCTCCTCCTGCTCTCCGCCTTTCCCTCCCTGACGCTTGCTTCCCCTGACCCGGTGCCGGAGGGCTTCCAATCCCTTTTCAACGGAAAGGACCTCAGTGGGTGGGTCATTCCGGAGGGCGACAACGGACATTGGAAAGTGCTCGACGGCGTGATCGACTACGATGCCCAATCGGAAGCCACGGGTGACAAGAATCTCTGGACCGAGCAAGAATACGGCAACTTCGAGCTACGTCTCGACTGGCGCATCAAGGAGACGACAGGCTTCTACGACGTACCCTACGTCCTCCCCGACGGCAGCACGGTGAAGGGGCCGGACGGCAAGAATCTCACCCATCCGATGCCGAACGCCGATTCGGGGATCTACCTCCGCGGCCAGTCGAAGTATCAGCTGAACATCTGGTGCTGGCCGATCGGCTCAGGCGAAGTCTACGGCATCCGCAACAACGAGAAACTGCCGCAGGAAATTCGAGCAGGCGTGACACCGAGACTCAAGGCCGACCATCCGGTCGGTCACTGGAACACGTTCGTGATCACGATGAAAGGCGACCGGCTCACCGTGGTCCTCAACGGCCACACGATCATCGAAAACGCCCTCCTCCCCGAAGTGCCGGAAAAAGGCCGTATCGCGCTGCAACACCACGGTGGGAAGAAACCCGATGGCACCTGGTCTCCCGCATCGAGCCTCGTCCAATTCCGGAACCTCTTCATCAAGCCGCTGTGAGATCCATGAAACGACTCCTTTACCTGCTCCCGGCAATTCTCTTTTCGCCCCTCCCGGCTCAGGATGCGGCGGAAAAACCCGACACGCCCGCCGGCCATTCCTATCACGGCGAGGTCTTCAACGAAGGCCCCCGTCAGGCAGCCGTCCTTATTCCCGGCACCGGCGAAATCCACCTCGAGGTGACGACGAAGTCGGAGGAAGCGCGGCGTTTCTTCGAGCAGGGGGTCGGCCAACTCCACGGCTATTGGTTTTTCGAAGCCGAGCGCAGCTTCCGGCAGGCGGCGAAACTCGATCCGGAGGCCGCGATGTTCTACTGGGGCATGGCGATGGCGAACTTCAAGAACGACACCCGCGGTAAGAAATTCATCGATGAAGCGGTGGAGCGCAAAACCCAGGCCTCGGAGCGCGAGAAACTCTGGATCGAGGGGCTCGCCGCCTATTTCAAGGATCCCAAGGCCGACGCGAAGAAGCGTCTGCGCGACTACGTGCGCTCTCTGGAGAAGATCCTCGAGAAACATCCCGGCGAAGCGGAGGCCGAGGCTTTTCTCCTCCACCAGGTCTTTTACAACAGCGGCAAGGAACTCCCGATCTCGAGCCACTA
>JALRFZ010000712.1 GCA_023253615.1 Verrucomicrobiales bacterium
CCGCATCGGCCATGTCGGACAATCTGCCGATGTGCTCCGGGCCGCACAGCAAGGGGCCGCCGCCAAGTTCGAAGCCCTCCAAGAACACTGGTGGGACGGGCTCGAAGTCTCCCGCGAAGTCCGCTACGGCCACCCCGTCAAAGAGATCAACGACTACGTCGAATCGAAAGCGATCGATCTGGTGGTGATCGGGTCCCAGGGGCATTCGAAGCTCGCGAGCCTGCTGCTGGGCAGCGTCACCGAAAGGGTTGTTCAAACCTGCGGTTGCCCCGTGATCGTGTTCCGCCACCCGGAACATGACTTCCACCTCGTCGATGAATGACCCCTTCCCAATGATCGTGATTCCACTCGTCTCATTTCGGCTGCGGGCTCAAGACAACGCGTCGGTTTCTCCCAACTCGTACTCGTACTCAAGGAAATGGTACTCGCACTCGTATTCGAATGCGTGCGCCGAGCACGAGCACGAGCACGAGCACGAGCACGAGCACGAGCATGAGCACGGGCAGGAATGCGAATGCACGATGCGTTATCGCTCGGACGAGTCGGGTGAGAACTTTTTAGTGCGAGGCGGTCGGGTCGCATGAACGAATCACGAAACAACCTCCTTTCTTTCGAGCGTGATGGGATGCGAGATCGCAACATGATCGGCACGGGAACTGCCAGCGGATCGGCGGCCAAAGGCTTGACCGGCAACGATGTCGCGCGGCGATGGTTCCTGTCACGCTGCGGCGTGGGCCTCGGGGCGATCGCCCTTGCGGACTTGCTGGGCGAAAAAAATGTTTCGGCCGATGACGTCTCGGGGCGGGGTTCGGCTTTAGCGAACGGACCCTTAGCCGCCCGTGATCCCCTGGCGGCACGACCGTCGCATTTTCCTGCCAAGATCAAGCATGTGATCTACCTTTTCATGGCGGGGGGGCCGAGCCAATTCGAGACGTTCGACCACAAACCGACGCTGGCCAAGTACGACGGGACGTTGCCCCCTGCCGAGCTGCTCGAAGGTTATCGCGCGGCATTCATCAACCCCAACAGCAAGCTCTTGGGGCCGAAGTTCACGTTCGCGAAGCACGGCAAGTCGGGGGCGGAGATCAGCGAATTGTTGCCGCACATCGCCGGGGTCGCGGACGATTTGGCGATCATCCGTTCGATGCGGACCGATGCCTTCAATCACGCCCCGGGGCAACTCGAGATGAACACCGGCAGCCAACTCTTTGGCAAGCCGAGCCTCGGGGCTTGGACGCTGTATGGCCTGGGCAACGAAACGAAAGAGCTCCCCGGGTTCGTCGTCTTCAGCAGCGGCACCAAGGGGCCCAGCGGCGGCAATTCGTGCTGGGGGAGCGGTTTCCTGCCGACCGTCTATCAAGGGGTCCAGTTCCGCGCCGGCGGCGACCCGGTCCTGTACCTGAACAACCCCCCCGGCATCGACGGGCAAGCCCAACGCGAATCGCTCGACGCCATCAATCGGCTCAATCACCTCCGGCTGCAAACGATCGGCGACCCCGAGATCGCGACACGGATCAATTCCTTCGAAATGGCGTTTCGCATGCAAGCGACCGCCCCCGAAGTGATGGACCTGAAGAACGAATCGCAAGAGACGCTCGACCTGTACGGCGCCAAACCGGGGGAATCGTCGTTCGCCAACAACTGCCTGTTGGCACGCCGATTGGTCCAGCGGGGCGTCCGATTCGTCCAGCTTTACCATGAGGCTTGGGACCAACACGGGAACCTCGTCAAGGATTTGAAGAAAAACTGCGACGCGACCGATCGGGCTTGCGCGGCGTTGATCCAAGACCTGAAGCGGACCGGGCTGTTCGATGAAACGCTCGTGATCTGGGGTGGTGAATTCGGCCGCACGCCGATGAGCGAGAAAGGCGACGGACGCGACCACAACCCCACCGGCTTCACCATGTGGATGGCGGGCGGCGGCGTGAAAGGCGGCCAGACCATCGGCGCGACCGACGAGCTCGGCCTCTACGCGGTCGAGGACAAGATGCACGTCCACGACATCCACGCGACGGTGATGTCTTTGTTAGGACTCGACCACACCGAGGTCGTCTACATGCACAAGGGCCGCCCCGAACGCGTCGACCTGAACGAGGGGCATGTGAACGAACGTCTGGTGACGGGGTGACCGATCGGTCAAAGCGGCCATGCCGTTCCCAGATCCCCTTTGCCCCCAAAAGCTCGAGTAGACGGAAACGATCGCGAATCTCTTTTTGACAATCACCCGGAATAATGTTCAGATGATCCATGAATCCACCACCCCCTCCCGAAGTGCTTGCCTTCGCCGATTCCCTCGGCTGGGAAGCCTGCGAGGAAAAAGGCCGGTGTGAGCGGCGGGAGTCGGGGCAATTCTTCACACCGCCGCAGATCGCCCGTTTTCTGGCGCACTGGTTTCACGAAACCAGTTTCAATCGTCCAAAAGTCCATCTGCTCGATCCCGGTGCCGGCGCCGGTGCTCTTACCGCTGCCGTTGTTGATAGAATCATCACCCTCCATCACTCCGGGGCGCTTCCCCGATTGCGTGAGGTGATTTTGGAAGTCTGGGAGCTCGACGCCGACTTCCTCCCCGCCCTGCGGGATACCCTCTTGAAGTGCAAGAATTCGCTGGAAAATGCCGGTATCGAAGTCCGACTGCAGATATTTGGAGGAAACTTCATCGAAGGTGCGTTCAATTATCTCGAAGAGGGACTCTTCAGCCAAGCTCATGAAACTTCCGTCACCCACGCCATCCTGAATCCTCCTTACCGGAAGATCTCCACCGGTTCACGCGAGCGGACCCTGCTTGGCGCGCTCGGCATGGAGACATCAAATCTTTACGCAGCATTCGTGTGGATCGCCATCCGTCGTCTCATCATCGGCGGAGAACTGACCGCCATTACGCCGCGTAGCTTTTGCAACGGACCTTATTTTCGCGAGTTTCGGCGCGACTTGTTGTTATCCTCGATCTTTCATACCGCCCACTTGTTCAACTCACGAACGGAAGCCTTCGGGCGCGACGCGGTTTTGCAGGAGAACCTCCTTTTTCATCTGACGAAAGATTCGCCAGACCGGACTGAGGTGATCCTTTCATCCGGTTCGCTGGATCGACCGGATGAAGTCGCGGTTCCATTTGATCGGTTTGTCCGTGTGGACGATCCCGATCAAGTCATCCATCTCGCCGCGGAGGCCGACGCGCAGGCGATCGGCGATTTCATCCGATCGCTTCCCTGCGAACTCGACGATCTGGGAATCACCGTCTCAACCGGCCCTGTCGTTGATTTCCGGTTGAGGAATTCGCTCTCCCGACACCTCAGGACGGGAGACGCCCCCTTGCTCTATCCCCACTCCGTAAAAGCAGGCAAAGTGATTCCGCCCCTCTCCGATTCTTCCCTTCACAATGACAGACGAAACTCGAAGAAGCCGGTGGCGATCGCGATCAACGATGAAACCCTTCCATGGCTGGTTCCAGCATCCCGCTTCGTCTTGATCAAACGCTTTTCTTCGAAGGAGGAGAGGCGTCGATTGGTTGCAGGGGTAATGGATCCCGATGAGGAATTCAGTGGGCTCATCGGAATTGAAAACCACTTGAACTTCTTCCACCGTAACCGGCAAGGACTGCCGCAATATCTGGCGAGGGGTCTTGCCCGTTTTTTGAACTCCACCGTGGCCGACCGCTATTTCCGTCAATTCAACGGACATACCCAGGTCAACGTATCGGACCTCCGAGCCTTCAGATATCCGTCCGCAGCGATGCTGGAAAAGCTCGGCAAGACCAAGATCGACGATGGTGATCAACGTACCATCGATCTCGCGATGTCCCGGCAACTCGGCGCTCCTTCTTTCCCAAATCCATGAAACCTTCGGCTGCAAAAAGGGTGAAGGAAGCGATCGGTTTCCTTGCGTCCATCGGACTTCCACGTGAGCAGCAGAATGAGCGGAGCGCCCTGACTCTTCTTGCACTTTGTGATCTGAGGCCTCGCGATCCGTGGTCCGGGGCAAAAGCACCGCTCCGTCGCATCACGGAAATGATGGATTGGATGCTTGAACAATACGGTGTCCGATATGCTCCGAATACCCGTGAGACCATCCGAAGGCAATCGATCCATCAATTCGTGCAAGTCGGTTTGGTCATCGAGAATCCGGATGACCCCCGCCGTCCTATCAACAGCCCGAAGTGGTGCTACCAGATTTCCGCCGAAGCTCTCCACTTGATCCGGATGATCGGTTTGAAACACTTCGGTCCCGGGATTGAACAGTTTAAAACCCGTCCCGCTCCGCTTTCCCTTGAGACACGTCATAGGGTCCTGCCACGCGAGACCGTGTCGATGCCCGATGGATCGACGCTCGACCTATCCGTGGGTGGGCAAAGTGTCCTGATCCGCGCCGTTGTAGAGGAGTTTGCTCCTCGCTTCGTCCGCGACCCGAGGATTCTGTTCATTGGTGATGCAGGAAACAAAGAGCTCTTGCACGAAAAGGAGAAACTTGCCAATCTGGGCGTCAAGCTCCCCCAACGGGGAAAAGCTCCCGATGTATTGATTCTCGATGGCATTCGCGACTGGCTCATCATCGTGGAAGCCGCCACCTCGCATGGGCCGATCGATCAAAAGCGGAAGAATGAACTTGCCGCGCTTTTCTCGAAGGCGCGGCCAGGCCTCGTTTTCGTATCCGCCTTCCCCGACCGAAAAGCATTTTCCAGATTTCATGCCGCAATCGCCTGGGAAACCGACGTTTGGCTCGCAGACACACCCGATCACCTGATTCACTTCAACGGCGAACGTTTTCTGGGACCCTACAGCTGAAGTAGAATGGTTATCCGTTCGTGTGGCTTACGGCTCAAAACCCATTGCCCGACGACCGAATCGGCTCTAGGGATGCGCGGTGGACCTGCCTTTTGACGCGACTCTCCCGACCTTCGCCCTCGCCGCGCTGGGGGCGTTCTGCCTGGGTATCTCCAAGACGGGATTCCCCGGGCTGGCGATCCTGAACGTGCTCATCGTCGCGGAACTCTTCGGGGCGAAGAACAGCGTCGGGGTGATCCTGCCGATGCTGATCGTCTGCGACCTGCTCGTGTATCCCCTCTTCCGCAAGTTCGCGAGCTGGAAACAGGTCTGGCCGCTCGTGCCGGTGACGCTGATCTCGGTGGTGGCGGCTTCTTTTCTCCTCGACCGGCTCGACGATGAAGCGGCGCGGCGGGTCATCGGGGCCATCATCCTCTTCATGCTCGCGATCCAGTTGCTGCGCGAGTTCAAACGCGAATTCCTCGAGCACCTCCCCGACTCGCGCTGGTTCCGCTGGTTCAGTTGCGTACTCATCGGGGTCTCGACGATGCTGGCAAACGCGGCGGGCCCGGTCTTCTCGCTCTACTCGCTCGTCCACAAGATGAAGAAAGAGGACTTCCTCGGCGTCGGCGCCCGCTTTTTCCTGCTGGTGAACGTCTTCAAGATCCCCTTCCTCGGCCAGCTCGACCTCATCAATCCCGAGTCGCTCAAGCTGAATCTCTACCTCCTCCCCGCCCTCCTCATCGGCATCCTCGCGGGAGGCCGGCTCATCCGCCATGTCCCGCAGCGGCTCTTCGAGATCCTGCTCTACGGTTTCTCGGCGATCGCGGGGATCCGGCTGCTCTTTTTCTGATCATGGCTCCTTGACCGGACCGGCGGGCCTGAGCCCCAACAAACCGGTAATCCGCCCGACCCGGCCGAGCGGTCCCGGCACATGCATGCCCCCGGCGACGAGATCGGGCAGACCATCGCCATCGAAATCCCCCGCCACGAGCGAAGCGAGATTGGCCGGGGCATCGATCAGGCGCCGGGCGGTGAAACCCATCCTGCCATCGTTCTCAAGCCAGACCAGGCTCGGAAAATCTTGGAGGTCCCACTGGAAATGAAGGCTGGAAACGGCGATGTCGAGATCCCCGTCTCCATCGAGATCGTGGGCGACGGCACGATAGCAGGCCGGCATGCGGAGGAGTTCATGAGGCACGAGTTCGCCATCGCGGTTCTCGAGCCAACGGAGTCCGTGATAGGGTTTGGCGAGGGGGATCTCGTCCATCATGTCGCCGTTGGTCCAGAGAAAATCGACATCCCCGTCGCGATCGAGATCGACCGCGGAGAAGCCCGACGAGCCGAAGGCCGGATGCGGGGCGCGGGCGAGGATGCGGTTCTCGAAACCCTTCCCTCCTCCGAGGTTGCGGAAGAGGACGAGGCTCTCGTGTTCCTGCGAAAAGAGCACCACGAAATCGAGCGCGCCATCTCCATCGTAGTCGAGCACCTCGGCCTGAAGGGCGCCGTTGACGTCCGCGATGGCATGGCTGACGAATTGGGTCGGCGAGACCTGCTCGAGCCAGAGGACGCCGCCGCTCTTCCTCCAGCCGAACTGCACCACGAGCAGATCGGGTTTCCCGTCTCCGTTGAAATCGCCCGCTTTCACATCGGAGACCCTCGCGCAATCGACGAGCACGGGCTGCGGGTCGTAGGTGGCGTCGCCGCGGTTGCGCAGCAACCACACCGAGCCGATGAGCGAGTCGGACGGGCGGATGTCGCCGTAGGATCCCACCGCGAGGTCCTGGTGTCCGTCCCCGTCATAATCGAGCACGACGGCACGCGAGGGACCGGACACTTCGAAGACGGTTTCTTCCCGCCATGCCCCTCCCTCGAAGGCAAGGCGCGAGAGGCGTCCGGCATCGTTGTCACCGACGAGGATCTCGTCGCGGCCGTCGCCATCGAGATCGGCGGGAAAGAGGCCCGTGATGACGGGGCGCGCGCCGCGGGGAGCGTCTCCCAGGGCGGCCTTCGTGAATGAGAGTCCGGCGGGTGCGAGCCCTTCCGGCGGGGTCGACGCGAAGCGCTCCGGCGCCTCCGCGAGGTATTCGGAAAGCAGCCGGGAATACTCCGTCTGATCGTAGGGCAGGTTCTTTTCGCGGATCCAGACGCTCATGAATCCGAAGACCTGGGTCCAGTGCTCGCGGGTCATCACTCCCGGGGCCGGCGGCAGGTGACAGGAAGTGCAATACTTTTCCGCGAGGGGCGGCACACCCTGCCCACGCGCCTCGATCGCACTCCCGCCGAGCGCGACGAGCACCAGCCACCCCCTGGGGCGCATCCAATGACCTGGTGAAAACACGAACATGGCGTGGAAAACGCCCGTCCCGGGGCCGTCCCGCGAACGTTCGGCCAGCGGTGCGATGCTGACAACGGGAAATCGCCCGTCGCGTGATGTCCCCGCCACTCTCCGAAAGCGCCTTTCCCCGGTTGACGAAAGAGTCCGCCGCAAGATACGCTCTCCCATTTCCGCGACATGAGCACACCCCCGCCTCCCCTCTCGAAACCGTCCACCGCCGTCTGGCCGAAAACCATCGGCATCATCGCCATCATCTTCGGGGTCGGAGGGCTCGCCCAGGGGGCTTTCGCCCCGCTTAGCCTCATCCTGACAAGGCAACAAATGCAGGCCTTCGCCGGGCAGGGAGTGGAACAGGCCCGGATCGACGAATACATGGCCAAGCTCAGTTCCGTCTCCTACCTGAGCCTCGCCTGCTTCATCATCCTCGCCCTTCTGCTCCTCGCGGGCGGCATCCTGTTGCTGAAACAGCGGCGGATCGCCTCGCCGGTGTTGCAGACCTGGGCGATCCTGAAGATCCTCGCAGGTGGATTCATCCTCTTCCGGACGACGTCGCTGACACGCCTGCAGATGGAAATCATCATGGCACCCTCGCTGAATTCCGCCTCGAAGGGAGCGGCGGGCGGAGCGGAGCTCGAGATGGTGAACCAGATCACCTCCTATGCGACCTGGATCGGCCTCGGCTTAGGATTCCTGTGGCTCGCGATCCTGCCGGTCTTTTTCATCATCTGGTTCAACCGCCGCAAGGTGACCGACCAGATGGCGCCTTGGTAGATCCCGCGCGGCGCGACCTTGATCCGGGATGCCGGATCACTTCGCCTTGGCGCCTTCGGCCGGCGCGGCACCTTCGGGCGCGGCCGGGGCCTCGCCCTTGGCCTTGCCGTCTCCGGCCGGTGCGGGTGCGGCACCGTCAGCGGGCTTCTCCTCGGCCGGGGGAGCCGGCTTGGGCAGGACGGGTTTCACCGCAAAGGCCTTGAATTCGGCCGGCATGCCATCCGTGCCGAAACGGCGGCTATAAAGATAGGCGATGCTCTGCATCTGGTTGATCGCCGGCTTGTTCTCCTGGGCGATGCGCGGGTCCTCTTTCTGGATCAGCATGGCGGCTCCCATGGCGAGCTTGGAAAGGAGCACGTCATTCCCGTAGGCGAGGGTGAAACAACGGTAATAATCCTCGAGCGCCTTGTCCTTCGCACCCTCGGCCTCATAGACCTTGGCGCGGAGAAAGGCGAGCTGGGAGACCTCGATGGGAGGCAGCTTCTTGAAATTCGGTGATTTCAACAGCTTCGCATCGCCGGTCTGGGGCTCCTGATAGGTCTCGAGGGCGGTCTTCAGGGCGGCGACATCCTGACCGAGAATCGCCCAGAGACGGTGGAACTCGAAATGGCGGGCGTAGGAGGGAACCAGCTTCGTCGTGATCGTGGCCGCGGCGGGGGAATTCACCAGCGGCGCCATGGCGACATACAGCCCGGCTCGCTTGAGACTCTCGATCTGGTAGAAGAGCGCCTCGGAGGCGAAATTCTGCGGACCGCCGAGGATGAAAGCATAATCCCGGGCCACCTTGCCGAAAGCCTCGGCGGCTTCGGCGTATTGACCGGCCGCGAAGAGCGCCCGCGGCGTGCCGAGGACCTCGGCCCGTTCCTCGAAACGGATCAGCTTTTCGATCCCCTCGCCCCGGATCTTGTCATAAGTCACCATCTGGCCGGCACCTCCCGGCGCGGTGGCGAAAAGGATCCCCTGATCGTTGGAATTCTGGACGTAGCCCTGGGGATTGCCGCCTTCGAGCAAGCCAAGGGTGACGGGCGTCTCGCGGACCTGGCCCTGGAGGGCGAGAGGCATCAGGGCGGCACCCAGAAGGAGAGTGGAAATCGTTTTCATCGGAAAATTCGGGTATTCCAAAAGGAGATTCGGGATCAGGGGGCGGGAGCAATCCCGAGTTCACGCATGACCCGCTGCTCTTCCTCGGGCAGGACGTTGAGCTGGGTCTTCATTTCGGTGATCTGACGGCGCAAGCGGGTGAGGGCTCCGGAGGGCGCGTCCTTCTCCTCGGTGAGATTCTGCCACTGGTAGAGATTCTTGAGGGTCAGCTTGTAGAGGGTGAGCTGGCTCTCCCGCTTCAGGGCGATGGCGATGGGATTGTCCACCGCCATCTTGTCGATCTCGGCAAGACTGTTCGGGATGTATTTCTCCCAGGCCTGCGTCACCCAATCGTAGTAGGCCGCATAGGTCGAGACGACGGCGAGGTAGGCCTTGTTCGCTCCGACATGATCGTCCATCTCGTCGAGCACGAGCCCGAGCTTGAAGGTGGCCTCGGCGCGCTTGGGACGATCTTTTCCAAAGAGGTTTTTGTCCTTGTTGATCGCGTCGAGGGCGTCGTAGGCATCCTTCCACTCCTTGTTCTTCATGTGGAGGTCGGCGAGATTGAGATAGGCCTGTGCCTTGAGGGGCTTGGCATCCTCCGCATCGGACGCGATGATGCGGCGGAAACGCTCGCGGGCGGCCTGCACCTTGGCGGCGTCGGCGGCGCGCATTTCGATTTTTCCGAGTTCCATTTCCGCCGGTGCCTTGAAGGCCTCGGCCTCGGGGTTGGTCCGGGCGAGCAACTCCTCGAAGTAGGGCACCCCGAGGAAGGGGTTGTCCGTGCCCGCGAAATAGAGACCGATCTGCTGGAGCGCGAATTCGGAGAGATCGCGCTTCTCGAAGAGACGCAGTTCCTCGAACACCGCCGCGATCTTCGACTCGATCGCCGCATACTCCGGCGACTCCTTGTCGATGCCCTTGCGGGATTCCTGCAGCACGATCACCTGCTGGATCATCAGCCAGGTCTTCAGCGCCTGGTTGGCCGGATCGACTCCGGGGAAATTCCCGAGGGTGGCGATGGTTTTCTCGACGCCACGGATGCGCACCGATGCCTCGCTGTAGGAACCGATCGCCTGCCGGAGCAGGGTGAGATCCTGCTCCTCGGCGGGTTTGCTGCCCATCATGAGAATCATCTTCTCGACCTGGGTGAGACCTTCTTCGCCGCGTCCGGCCCCCTCGAGATATTCGAGCGAGAAGACGGAGATCTGGGGTTCGAAGGTGGTGCCCGCGTAGTCGGGGAAGAAGGCGTCGTATTGGGCGATCCCCTTCTCCACGGCTCCGTCCTGATAGTAGATGTCGGCCGATTTCCAGATGCCCTCGGCGACGACCTGCTTGTGGAAATCGTCGCGGTCCGGATCACTGGACCGCGCGGCCTTGCCCGACTCGATCGCGGCGAGATAGGCGTCGAGACCGGCCTGCCGCATCGCCGCGGCCTCGTCCTTCTGCTCCTTGCTGAGATTGCCGGACTGGATGATGAGGGCGTCGCCCTTCAGATTCTGCGACCGCCCCACCTGGATGGAGGCGGGGCGCAGGGCGACGAGCTTGTCGACATTCGCGATTGCGGCGGGATAATCGGCGAGGTTGTAGCGCGCCACGGAGAGGTCGGCGTAGGCGGCGTCGAGGAAACGCTCGGACCCGGGGTAGGCTTTGAGGAAATCCTCGTATTGCTCGGCGGCCTCGCGCATCTTGTTCAAGACGAGGGAATTGCTCGCCCGGTGGAACATCACGATCTCGCGGTTGGGACCATCCGGGTAGGCCTTCACGTATTCGCTGAAGGGACCTTCCGCCTCCTGGTGTTTCTGGGTGGAGTAAAGTGCGAGGGGGTAGAGGGAATCGGCCAACTCCCGCTCGGCGGCACCCGCCTCGTGGCGCTCTCGGACCCGCTCCGCGATGGTGATGACCTGGTCGTAGGCACGCGAGGTGAACAGCGACTGCAACATGAAGGTCGAGACGTTGTTGCGCAGGGAATGATCGTCCGGCATCTCGCTCATGAATTTTTCGCCGAAATATTGGGCGGCGGGATAATCGGTGAGGAGGGCGGAGAGGCGCGCGGCCTCGTGGAGGATCTCGGCCCGCACCGCCTCCGGCACCTCCTTGTATTGCTCGGAAAGATGCCAGTAGATGGCACGCGGCGCATGGAGGTTGCCCATCCGCTCGTAGCAGTTCGCGACCAGACGGAGCGTCTCGGCATCGGGATGGATGGGCGCCTTTTCGCGCTCGGTGAGCTGGTCGAGGATGGCCTGGAACTGCGACGGAACCCCGCCGCCGATGGGCTGGCGGGCGACAGAGAGGTTCACATCGTTGCGGATGTCCTCGATCGTGGGGAGGTAGGAGAAATAACGCAGGGCGAGGGAGTAGAGGCCGGCCTTGGTCGATTCGAAGCCGAGCTTGCGGAGACGATCGACAAATCCGAAGCGGTACTGGTCGAGAGGCTCGATGTGGATGAGCTTCTCATTTTGATCGAGGAAGAGGTGGGCGCGGTCGGAGATCTTTTCGATCGCCGCTTCGTCGGCCCCGGCCGACGCCGCCTGCTCCACCCAGGCAAGGCCCAGCTCAAGCACACCCTGGACGAGGAACTGCGGACTGACCTTCCAGGCCTCGCGGTTGTCGAAGAGCTCCTGGATGGACTTGATGCCCTCCTCGACCCGGCCCAGCTTCATCAGCGATCCCCCGTAGCGGAGTTTGAAGCTGTTGCGCACCTGGGCGAGCTCATCCTGCGGAGGATTCGAGGCGAGGTATTCGTCGTAGAGGCGGATGGCCTCGCCGTGATTGCCGAGCTGTGCCTCGCAGAAGCCGAGCTGGAATTTCGCGATACCGGCCCGGGGATTCGTCGATTTGATCGGCGACTCCACCCGTTTCGCGGTCTCTTCGGCGTTGATGCAATCGGTGAACGCTTTTTTCGCGTCCTCCCAGCGCTGCTGTGGCAGCAGGGTCATGCCGTAGTCGAAAATGAGACCACCGGCCTGGGCGCCATAGTCCTCGAAGAGCGTTTCGAGACCACCCGAGAGATCGAACATGCGCTCGAAGGTCTTGGAGGCCTCCTCCGGCTGGCCGGACATGTTCAACTCGACGGCCTTTTGATAAAGGGTCTCGACGCTCACGTCTTCTTCGTCCTGCGCGAACGCGAGGGACGGGACGATGCCGAGAACGAGCACGGCACAAGAGATCCGGAAGAGGGAAAAGGGACTGGGGATCTTCATTGGGGAGAAAGGTTGGATGGGTGTTCGCCCCTGGCAAAGGCGGACACCCGGCGGCCCTTGGAGGGGACTCCGGTGGAGAGGGCCTCGGAAACACATTCCGGTCCGTGATGGATCCCGCCAGACATCACTCGGGCCTGAACGGGAACTCCTCTTTCCGCAGGGGGGCTTTTGATCATTTCCTCGGACAAGTGGCCGGTGGATGCCGGTTACTCCTCCGAGAAACCGGTGATGGTCACGTTCTGAATACCGACAGCCGGATCGGCCAAGGCGTTCAACACATCGATGAAACGCTGCCCTTTCGCCGCGTCGTCGGCGGCGATGATGACCATGGGCTTCGAGTCGGTCAGCTTCGCGCTCTCGGCGTAGGTCTTGAGGCGGTCGAGGAGCATGGGCACCTCGCGGGTGGCCGGATCGGTGTCGAGGACCTCGTCGTTCAGGACGATGTGGCCGGCGCTGTTGACCTCGACGGTCATCTGATCGATCTCCACGTCGGCCGAGCTGCTCGACTGGCTCGTCGGCATCGTCATGCCGAGGTCGGCTTCCTTGGGATCGAGCGTCGAAGTGACGAGGAAGTAAATGAGGAGGAGGAAGCTGACGTCGATGAGCGACGACATGTCCAGCTCCGGGTCTTTTTCGAGCGGCGGTTTTCTGCGTGCCATGTTCGGAACAAAGGTTGGGGACCGTGGATCACTTCTCGATCACGTAACTGCCGAAGATCACTTCGCTGACTCCGGCCTCGCCGGCGGCCTGCACGACCTTCTTGATGATGCGGGTATCGACCTCCTCGTCCGCGCGGAGATTCAGGCGGGTGGGAATGCCGGCCTCCTCGTTGCGGAGACGGGCCTGGTCCACGTAATCGGTGATCGCCTCGGAGGTGGGGAGCTCGATCTCGTCCTGCGCCCAAATCGACCCGTCGGCGAGCACGTTGACGACGACACGACCCGTCGCGTCCTTGGCGACCTGGGCGTTTTTCGCGGTCGGCGGATTCACCCGCTTGTCGATCTGCACGATGATCAGGTGCGAACTCACCATGAAGAAGATGAGCAGCAGGAAGACAAGGTCGATCATCGACGACATGTCCATCGTGCACTGCTCGTCGTCGATCTTCTCGAGGACTTCTTTCAGCTTTTCAGAAGGCATGGCGAAGGACCGGGGAGGGTTTCAGGAAGATTGGTCGCGCGGGGCACCGGATCAGGACTCGGAAATGCCCTCCGGCACCTTGGCAAGGGCCTGGTCGACATTGACGGTCGCGATGGCGTTTTCAAGACCACGGATGGCCACTTCCTGAGACTCGTTCACGAGGGAGTTGAATCGGTTCTTGTAGGCGTAGAAAAGGAAGATCGACGGAATCGCGACGACCAGGCCGCCCGCCGTCGTCATCAAGGCGAGCGAGATGTTTTTCGCGAGAGCGCCGGGGTCGGACCCGCCGCTGAGACCCATCGTATCGAAGGCGAGCACCATGCCGGCCACCGTTCCGAACAGACCGAGCATCGGAGCGCCTTGGGCGATGACGGAGAAATAGCCGATCCAGGACATGTAGCGGGAATTCTCCCGCACCGAGAAATCGGCGATGGCGTCCTCCACCTGGCGACGGCCGAGCGACTCGGGATCGGTGGCGTCCACCAGAGGGTACGAGGAGGCGATCATGCGACCAAGGTAGGACGGGCTCTGCGCGGCCACGTCGATCGAGCTGCGCACCCGCACATCGGACATGTAGGCGAGCACCTCGTCCTTGAGCGACTGCGGGATGAACTTCTTGCGACCCAACTGCAGGGTGATGAAAACGGCGAGGGTGATCATCCAGATCGAGAGAATGCCGATCGGGACCATGAAGATGCCGCCATCGATGATCTTGTCCATCAGCGTGGACGTCTCGGCGGGGGCATCGCCCGCACCGGCGGCGGCAGGTGCCGCATCCTGGGCCTGCACGGCGACAGCAAAGAGAAATACGGCGGCGTGGTAGCCGGAAACAAGCAGGCGACGCTGGATTGTCGAAAAGGACATTTTAAGGGACATCACGGGTTGGGTTGATCTTTGGTAGATTGGCAGGGACCGCTTTTGATGCATTTTCAGAAAAGAGTAAAGAAAAAAGTTGGCCAATCGGATTTTTCGGGAGATGCGAAAATCCACCTGCGTATCCCGGCGCGAGGTTACCCGGGGCGGGAAACGAGGCAAAACGGGGAGCGCCTGTTTGTCGAGCGATGCCAGGGAGGGAAGCGCTCCGTTCCCATGCGCCGAAGGCACGCCAAGCCACAGGACACGCGTCTGAACGAACGCAGCTTGCGTGAAGGAACGCGGAGCAGTCTTCCCTAACAACAGCTTCGACCAAGCGCCGGAGCCCCGTCGGGAGCCGGGCTCAGAACGAAACGGAAAGGTTCACCCCTCCGTGAAGGATGTCGGACTGGGCCTGACGATTCGCCCAGTCCGGGGCACCGTCCATCAGCCACGAATCCGGTGCGCCGGAATACGCGATGTAGGGGGTGAGAGCGGTACGGCAGTTGAGTTCCACAGGTAAGGAAGCCCGGAGGTAGTAGTGGTTCCATCCGCTGGAGCGGCCCCCGCTGCTCGTCGTCGGTGCAAGCCCCCAATAATTGTCGGCATGGGCGACACCACCGGCGAGGACGATGCCCTGCCCCATCAGCTCAAGACGACGCTCGAGACCGAGATCCCAATACCAGGCGCCGGACTCCTGGTTGCCCAACGTGGGGAGGGTGGCGTTCCAGGCATTGGGGAGACCGAAGTTGTAGGCAAGATCGAATTTCACCACGGCAACGGCAAGGTCGCGGGAGAGATGCAGACCGAGTTCGCCATGACCGGACGGCCAGAACACCGCGTTGGGACCCTCGGGGTAGGCGTGATAGGTGTAGCTCACCGCCGAATGGATTCCGGCCACGGCGGGGAGATCCGCCCGGACCGAGAGCGTGAGATCGTCGTTCGCCACGTTGGGGAACGTATTCTCGCTGATCACGTTCGCATAACCGATCCCGAGATGGATCTTGGTCGCAAGACCCTCGAAGGTGTATCCGACCTGACCGGCAACGGTGTCTCCACCAAAGAGGTATCCCTTGTAGAGATAGTCGGAAGCGTAGGAGATCTCGACGCGGCCACCGAGATCCACGCATTCCTCGATCGGATCCTTGTCGAGGGAAGCCTTGCCCCAATCACCGGCATGAACGGAAGCGGTGGAGAGAATCAGCGTGGCGGCAAAAAAGCGGGGTCTCATGGAAAAGTCGGTGGTCTGGATCCCTCCGTCCACCCCCGTCGCCCGGCAACTGCCTCTGGAAGTAAACAAATGAGGGAATCTAACTCTTTCTACACGAAGCCCCATTACGGCGCAATGAGATTTTTCCTACTTTCCCAATGATAATTACCATAAACTCAAGAATTTAGAAATGCAAAACCGCCTCTCCCTTTCGGAAAAGACGGTTTCAAAAACGGGCGTTGGAGGCACCGGAAAACCCGGATCAGAAGGAGACACTGAGAGTGACCCCGCCGTGCAGGACATCCGACTGACCGGCCAATCCGCGCCAGTTCGGCGCTCCATCGAGCAGCCAGGAATCGGGAGCCCCGACATAGCCGATGTAAGGCGTGAGGACGGTGCGGCAATTCAGCTCGATGGGCAGCGAGGCGGTCAGGTAATAGTGATTCCAGCCGCTGGAGCGACCACCGGTCTGGAAGTTCGGGGCGGTGCCCCAGTAATTGTCGGCATAGGCCACACCACCCGCGAGGACGAGATTCTGCCCGAGCACCTCGAAGGACCGCTCCAGACCGAGATCCCAGAACCAGGCACCGGAATCACCATTGGGTAGGGCCGGCAGGGTACCGTTCCAGGCATTCGGGAGGCCCGTGTTGTAGGCGAGGTCGAACTTCAGCACCGCCACCTGCAGATCCTTGGCGAGATGCAGACCGATCTCGCCATGGCTCGAAGGCCAAAGGGCGGTGTTGGGATCCTCGGGGTAGAAATGATAGGTGTAGCTGAGCGCGGACTCGATTCCGGCAAAGGTCGGCAGCGCCGCCGAGAGCGAGACGGCCACATCGTCATTGACGATATTGTTGAGCGTATTGCCGGCCACCACGTTGACGTAATCCACCCCGAGGGTGAGCGGCAGAGCGAGGCCGTCGAAGGTGTAGCTGACCGACCCGCTCACGGCGTCGTGGCCGAACTGGTAACCCTTGTAGAAGTAATCGCTATGGTAACCCACTTCGATGATGCCGCCGAGATCGACGCATTCCTCGATCGGCGTTTTATCGACCGGAGCCTTGCCCCAATCACCGGCGGTGAGAACCCCGGCAGCCAGGGCGATGGTGGTGTGAATGGCGTATTTCATTTTTGTGGGAACGATTGCGGTTAGTTGAAGCTCAGAATGTGGCCCGGTTCAATCGGAAAGATCGCGATTTGAAGAGGATCGGGCGGAAAAAGGTGGCTTTTGGTCAATCCATGCGTGGTTCCTTCCCCGGATCAGCGTTGGCGACGGGTGGCCGGGATGGCCGACTCGAAGCGGTAGGTCGCGCCCGCCGCATCCACGACTCCATCCCCGGCCGAGACCGAGAGCGACTGGCGCCCTTGGAGGAAACGTCCGCGAAGACGGCTCATGAGCGTCCGCGCGGCCGGCTTGAGGGATGCCTCGGAGGCGATGACGACACTCTCGCCCCCGGAGAGGGAAACCGCGGCAGTTCCGGCGCGGAGACCGGCGGTGACATTCGACTTTTTGCCGGCTTGATAGAGGCTGCTGGCGACCCCGACCTTCGAACCACCTGCGACACTGCCGCGCAGCACGAAATTCCCCGCGCTTCCGCCCTCGTTGGCGAACCCGAAGAACGCCAGGGCTTTCTCGTTGTATTTCGCATTCACGAGGATGGACTGCCGGGCGGCATCCCGGCCGAAAACTCCCCCACCCGTCCTGCCGTCGGTGGCGCGGGTCGGCCCCGCGCTGAGGTCGGCGGTCCCGGAGGCTCCATTGTGGGAGAAATTGTCGAAAAAGACCTCAAGCGGGATCTGGGACTCCTCGACCGCCGCCTGCGCCTCCGGCTCCGAAGCCAACCCTCCGAAGCCGGCCATCAGGGCCACGTCGGTGAAGAAGGGAAGCGGCTCCGACGGCTCATCGATGACCTTGGAGGTGCCGGACCGTCTTCCTTTCAACGGTCCGCTGTAGACGACTTCACCATTCAGCTCGACGGTGAAAATGGTGCGCGTGGCATCCAGCTTCATGCAAAGACGCAGCCATTGCCCGGAGAGGTCTGCCTCGATCTCCTCGTAGAATCCAGGACCGGAAACCACGTAAACGCTCTCCAATCCACCCTCCTCCACCCCGCCTTCCGGCTCGGAAGGGGGCTGCATGAAATAACGTGAAGAGACCGTCGCTCCGTAGATCGGGTATCCATAATCATCGAAGCCCGCGGCCATCCCGTAGCCCGCGTAATCTGCCGACCCCTCGTAAAAATAAAGATCGACGCAGACCTCGGAGGTACCGTCAGGCAACTGGCGCACCCGCCCCGACGGATAGCCGTCGTACTCATCGCGGAACCTCAGCACCCCCTGGTCGGCGGCGAAGACATCCGGAGAGCGATCCTCGAGCACCTCCTCCATCCCGTTCCACAAACTCAGTTCGAGCGGATACCAGCCCGGCACGCTCGCCCCGGGAGCCGGCACCGGAGAGAGGACGACTTGGTTGAAGTGATCGTTGGTCAGACCGGGCACGGGTGCCGGAGCGCGCACCGGCGTCACGAGCGCGGATTGTGCGAACAGGGAAGAGCCGGAGACGAGGCCGGCAAGAAGAAGCGTAGCGGACAAGAGATGGCGGTTCATGAGTGGAATCGGGTGCGGTAGGAAGGGCCGACGCTAGGTAGCCCCTTGACCCATCACCACCGAGTCCGCCCAAAAAGCAACCACCGCGGACGCGGAAACACCTCACCCGACCTTTTTCGTGCCGGGCCGCACCGCCGGGATCGCCGCGAGATCGGCGGGTACGGCATCGGGCTCGTAGACGGGAAACTGAATCTCCATGCAGGAGACGACCGGATAATCCCCCACCGTCGATTTGCCCGACCGGTTCACGACCACGAAGACACCGGCGACGACACCTCCCTGCGCCTCGATGAAGTCGGTCAGTTCCAGCAAGGTGCCGCCCGTGGTGATGACATCTTCGACCAGGAGGAGACGCTCGCCCCGTTTGATTTCAAACCCCCGCTTCAGCTCGAGCAGATTCGTCTCCGGATTGCGCTCCGCGTAGATCGTTCGGGCATGGACGGCGAGACCGACCTGCTGCCCCACCGGCACGCCACCCATCGCGGGGCTCAGCACCACGTCGATGCCCCCGAGCGCCCCGAGCCGCGGCACGACCTGCTCGATCATGCGCTGCAGCTCCCAGGGGTGCTGGACGAGCTTTCCCTTTTTCACGTAGTAAGCGGAATGTTTTCCGCTCGCGAGGATGAAGTGGCCTTGCTCGACCGCTCCGTAATCCTTCAGCAGTTCGATCGTTTCTTCAGGCGATTTCGGCAATTCGGTTCGCATAATCCCGGGCTTTTTCGGCAAAGGTGAGGTGGGTGTCGGCATACAGGATGCCACGTGAAACATTGATGACGGAGGGCGCCTTGCGGTCCGCGCCGCGGAGGGTTTCGAGATCGCCACCCTGCGCGCCGAGGCCGGGAATGAGCAAGGGCACGTCGGGCATGCGGGCGAGGACGTCGGCGGAGACATTCGTCAGGCCCAGGACCAGTCCGATGCTCCCCTCCCCCGCCGGAGTCTCCGGAGCGCGCCGGGTCAGATCGCCGACCAATTCAAAGACCTTGCGGCCGTTGGCGAGGTCGTGCAGCTCGAGGTCGGCGGCACCGGGATTCGAGGTCACCCCGAGCAAATAGACGCCTTTTCCCGGATGCTGCAGGAAGGGCTCGACCGAGTCGTATCCCATGTAAGGGCTCAGCGTCACCGCATCGACATCCCAGAGATCGAAATAGGCTTTCGCATAATGCTCCTGCGTCGTGCCGATGTCACCGCGCTTGGCGTCGAGGATCACCGGCACCCCCGTCGTTTTCATCGTGGCAATGAGCGACTCGACGAGTTCGTAGCCGGGCACGCCGAGTGCCTCGAAGTAGGCGATGTTGGGTTTGAAAGCGGCCGCATGATCCGCCGTCTCTTCGATCACCCGCTCGCAGAAAGCCGCGAGATCGGAGATCGAGGGATGCAGGTCGAGACGCGGGTCGATCCCGACGCAGAGCGCGCTGCCGGTGACGGCGATGCGTTGCCTGAGACGTTGGGCGTAGGTCATGGTGGTTTTGTCAGGGTCGTGTCGCGGAGCCGGACGGGATCAGATCCTCGCGGCGATGGCATCCCCCATCTCCACGGTGCCGACCTTTTTCTGGCCCTCGCAGCCGGTGAAAATGTCGCCGGTGCGATAGCCCTCGTCGATCACCGCCTTCACCGCCGCATCGATCGCGGCGGCGGCCTCGTGCTCTCCGAAAGAGAAACGCAGCATCATCGCCGCCGAGAGGATCTGCGCGATGGGATTCGCGATGCCCTTGCCGGCGATGTCGGGGGCGGTGCCGCCGCTCGGCTCGTAAAGGCCGAAATAGAGGCCGTCACCCTTGCTCTCGCCGAGACTCGCGCTCGAGAGCATGCCGAGCGATCCGGCGATCATCGCCATCTCGTCGCTGAGGATGTCGCCGAAGAGATTCTCGGCGAGCACGACGTCGAAATCACGCGGACGCGCGATCAACTGCATCGCGGCGTTGTCGACATAGAGGTGGCTGAGCGTCACCGACGGGAACTCCTTCGCCACTTCCTCGACGGTGCGACGCCAGAGGAGGCCGTTCTGCAGCACGTTCGCCTTGTCGATCGAGCAGAGCCTGCCGCCACGCTTCTCCGCCGCCGCAAAGGCGACGCGGGCGATGCGGGCGATCTCGCTCTTCTTGTAGACCATCGTGTCGATCGCGACCTCCTCGCCGTCGCGATTTTCAATCCCCTTCGGCTGGCCGAAATAGAGACCACCCGTGAGCTCGCGCACGCAGAGCACGTCGAATCCACCGGCGATGCGGTCTTCCTTCACGGGAGAGGCATGGGTCAAAGCCGGGAAACAGACCGCGGGACGCAGGTTCGCGAAGAGACCGAAATGCTTGCGCAAGGGCAGCAAGGCACCACGCTCGGGCTGCAGGTCGGGAGGCAGCGTCTCCCACTTCGGGCCGCCGACCGAGCCGAAGAGGATCGCGTCCGCCGCCTCGCAGGCCTTCACCGTGTCTTCCGGCAGCGGATGGCCGCCATCATCGAGGGCGGCTCCACCGACGAGCTTCTCCTCCATTTCAAAGGCGATCCCGAAACGTTCGGACACTTTTCCGAGCACCTTGCGGGCTTCGGACATCACTTCGGGGCCGATGCCGTCTCCTGGCAGCACCGCGATCTTGTAGACTTTGCTCATGGGGCGAGACCAAAGACCGGATCGTCCCGCCCGCAAGCCGAAAAACGAAATCCGGGAAAAGCCCGGGGGGATCAATCGATCACCCGCGGATCCTCCAGCGCCCGGATCTCGTCCCAGCCCATCGCCGCGATCGCCGCACCGCCCGAGTCCGCCTCGTGTACCACCGATCCGTCCGCGGCCAGGACACGCAACTTCACCCCGAGCAGCTCATCCTGCCGGTAGAGTTCGTTGCCGTTGTAAAAAACCTCGTCAATCCTCACCGGACTCGTCTCCACCGTCACCGTGCCATTGAAGCGCAGCGGTTCGAGGGCGGTTTCGCCAAGTTTTTTCACCGGCGGCGCCGTTTGATCCCGGTCGCGGGCGCTGAATTCCCATTCCTCCTCGTCCTCGTCGTAATAGACCGTCACCGCATCCTGCCAGACCACCACATACTCCAGCCTGGCCCCCTCCAGCGTCTCGCGGGAAAGGTTGCGGACCGCGACTCGGAAGAGGTTCTCTTTCTCCTCCATGGTGTAGAACTCCTCGCGGTGTTTTTCGGATTTCCCCGAGGCACGCGTCACCGCCACCTCGAGCCGGTAGCTGCCACCACCCGCCGCCATCGCCGCGCCATTGCCCGCGGCGGCCGGCGCCGTTCCCGCGACCACCGTCCCGTCCGCGCCCGTACTTGCGGCGTTGGCCTTCATCCAGTCTTTCACATATTGCTGGTCGTCGAGACTCATGATCACGATCTCGGTCTCGAACTCCAGGCCATCCTGGCGCAGGATGCGCATCTGCCGGCGATCCTCCGAGACCCCCAGCACCTTCGCGACGAGCTTCTGCCCCGTCTTGCCGGTGAACTCATGGAAATCGCCCGCCGCCTGCGCCCGCACGGGAGTCCGGGATAGCAGGAGGATCGGCAAGAGGATCAGACTGGCGGTGACAGAACCCTTCATTCCGCCCAATATACGGCCGGATCGCCTCAACGTTTCGAAAAAAAGACGCGGGAAAACCCCGACCCGAAGGGGCCAACCCGAAAGAGACCTCCGCGCGTACGCGTCCAGTTGCCCCCGGGGACTCCGCGCCTTATCGTTTCCGCCACCCTCGATGACCCATCGCCCCATCCCCGTCACCTTCCATCATCGCGTCGCCTTCACCCACGGCGCCTTTGATCCGAAGAATCTGACCCTGCGCGACCTCGTCGCCGAAGCCTGCGATCTCGATGGCACCGCGAAAGTCCTCGTCCTACTCGATGCCGGCGTTGCCGCGGCCGACCCGAGATTGAGCTCCCGCATTTCCCAATATTTCTCCGTCCACGCCGACACCCTCCACCTCGTCACCGATCCCATGCTCCTCACCGGGGGCGAAGCGTGCAAGAATGATTGGTCGCTCGTCGAGAAGATCTGGCAGGCGATCGAGTATTTCAAAATCTGCCGCCACTCCTACGTCATCGCGATCGGAGGCGGCGCCTTTCTCGACCTCGCCGGATTCGGGGCCGCGACCGCCCACCGCGGCATCCGCCTCATCCGCATGCCCACCACCACCCTCAGCCAGGGCGACGGCGGCGTCGGGGTGAAGAACGGCGTCAATTATTTCGGCAAGAAAAACTGGATCGGCACCTTCTCCGTCCCTTTTGCCATCGTCAACGATCTCGACTTCCTCTCCGTGCTGCCGGCCCGCGCCTGCCGCGACGGCATCATCGAGGCGATCAAGGTGGCCCTCATCCGCGACCGGGCCTTCTATGAATTCCTCAGGGCCAACGGCCCCGCCCTCGGCCGCCTCGAGAAAAAGCCGCTCGAACTCGCCATCCGGCGCAGCGCCGAGAACCACGTCGATCACATCGCCACCAGCGGCGACCCCTTCGAATACGGCTCGGCGCGCCCCCTCGATTTCGGCCACTGGGTCGCCCACAAACTCGAACAGATCTCGAATTTCGCCGTCAGCCATGGCGAAGCCGTCGCCATCGGCATGGCCGTCGATCTGCTCTATTCGGTGAAGATCGGCCTGCTCCCCCGCGCCACCGCCGATGAGATCCTCGACCTCATCGAGACCGTCGGCTTCGACCTCTGGTCCGCCGAGCTCGATCGCGAAGAGCGCGGAAGGCCGGTCATTCTCGCTGGTCTCGAGGAATTCCGCGAACACCTCGGCGGACGTCTCACCATCACCCTCGTCCCCGGCATCGGTGAAAAGCTCGAGGTGCACGAGATGGACGAAAACGCGATTCTCGCGGCGATGGTGGAATTGCGGGAGCGCGCGGGGAAGGCGGTGAAAGTCCGGACACACTGATTGGCCCGGTATTTCCGCGAGCCCTGCTCCCCAAGACACGAAAAAACCCGCGGACCGGAGTCGCGGGTTTCGTCGGGGGGAATTTGGCAGGGTCTGGTCTGAAACCAAACAGGGTCGGATCAGGGAATCACGAGCTGTTGGCCGGGGCGGATCACGTCGCTGGTCAGGCCGTTCGCACTCTTCAAGGCCGCCACCGTGGTGCCGTTCTTCTGGCTGATACGATAAAGGTTCTCACCGCCGGAGACCGTATGCGTCTTGCTGCCCGAACCGGTGTAGGAGACCGGTGCGCTCGAGCCACCCGACGTCGCGGGACCCGTGTAGGTGGGCTGGTTGTAGGTCGGCACCGACGGCACGCTCGGCATCGAGGTCGGCGGCGTGTAAGTGTTTTCCGTGTAGGACGGATACGAGCTGTTGGACGGCGTGCTCGAGTAGTTCGTCGTGTTGCCCGACGAGCTGTAGTAAGGATTGTTCTGGTAGGCGTTCGTCGACGCGGTCTTCGTGCTCTTGCAGGAAGTGGTCAGCGCGGCAAGCCCGAGGAGCGGCAGAAGGATACAAAAAGATCTCATATCGATGGGTGGGAGGTCAATAACTTCCCGAGAATATTAAGGTTTCTTAAATTTACGGCAAGCATTTTTTAAAAAATCTGGAGAATTCTTTTATTTTTGAGCGTCACCTCGTCCGAGAAGGCACCCGATTTCGCCTTGCGCGAGCCCGTGGCGGGGATCATGCTCCGCCATCCATGAGCATCACCCGCGCCCTCATCTCGGTCTCTGACAAGACCGGCCTCGACGAGCTTGCCAAAGGCCTCCACCGTCACGGTGTCGAGATCCTTTCCACCGGCGGCACCGCCAAATTCATCGCCTCCCTCGATATCCCCGTGATCGAAGTTTCGGACTTCACCGGCTTCCCCGAGATGCTCGACGGACGGGTCAAAACCCTGCATCCCAAGGTCCATGGCGGTCTACTTTTCCGCCGCGATCTGCCCGAGCATGGCAAACAGGCCGCCGAGCACGGGATCCAGCCGATCGACCTCGTCGTCGTGAACCTTTACCCCTTCGAGCAGACCGTCGCCAAGGAAGGCGTCACGCGTGAGGAGGCGATCGAGCAGATCGACATCGGTGGCCCCAGCATGCTGCGCTCGGCCTCGAAGAACCACGACGCCGTCACCGTCGTCGTCGATCCCGCCGACTACGCGGTGGTGCTTTCCGAAATGGACGAGCACAAGGGTGCCACCACCCTGAAGACCCGCGAACGCCTCGCCATCAAAGTCTTCCAGCGCACCGCGGCCTATGATGCCGCGATCGCCGCCTATCTGAACGACGCGCAGGAGACCGAGGCCTCTTTCTCCATCAGCCTGCCCCTCTGTCAGGAGCTCCGCTATGGTGAAAACCCGCACCAGAAAGCCTCGCTCTACGGGGATTTCACCGAACACTTCAAGCAGATCCAGGGCAAGGAGCTCAGCTACACGAACGTGATCGACATCGCCGCGGCCGGCGAACTCATCCTCGAATTCCGTCGTCCCGCCGTCGCGATCTTGAAGCACACGAATCCCTGCGGCGTCGGCGCCGATGAGAACGACCTCCGCCTTGCCTGGGAAAAGGCCTTCGAGACCGATCGCCAGGCCCCCTTCGGCGGCGTCATCGTCTGCAACCGTCCCCTCGGCATCGGATTGGCCCGGGTCATCTCGGAGATCTTCACCGACGTCATCATCGCGCCCGAGTTCGAGAGCGATGCCCGCGCCCTGCTGCAGAAGAAAAAGAACCTTCGTCTCATCCAGATGAACGAGTCTTTCCGCGACACGCTCGAAGATCCGGTGATCCACTCGGCTCCCGGAGGCCTCCTCGTGATGGACCACGACGTCCGCGCCCTCGGCCTCGAGGACATCGAGAAGAAGGTCGTCACCCAGCGCCCCCCCACCGCCGAGGAGATCGAGGCGATGCGATTCGGCTGGCGCATCGTGAAACACGTGAAATCGAACGCGATCGTTTTCACCACGAGCGACCGCACCCTCGCCATCGGCGCGGGCCAGATGTCGCGCGTCGATTCCTGCCGCATCGCCACCTGGAAAGCCGAGCAGGCGGGCCTCAGCCTGAAGGGCTCCATCGTCGCGAGCGACGCCATGTTCCCCTTCCCCGACGGCCTCACCTACGCCCTCGAAGCCGGTGCCACCGCCGCGATCCAGCCCGGAGGCTCGATGCGCGACGAAGACGTCATCAAGGCCGCCGACGCCCACGGTGCCGCGATGGTCTTCACGGGACACCGCCACTTCCTGCATTGAGCGGGGGAGCGGGAACGAGAACGAGAACCGGCGGCCGGTTCGAGGGAAACAACTGCCCGGTTGACGGAACCACTACGTCCCCATCACCTCCTTCTCAACGGTGTGGAAAACTCGCTCAGAAAACATCGGCCTGGAGGCCCGTGGCGGCACTTTCCGCGAGGTTGCCGAAGCTGGTTCGGCGGGGGTTCGAATCACCCTCCCGGCCGACTGCGACGCGATAAAAGCGGCGGCGGGGCGATTCATCGTTTGACTGATGCTTCGAGCCGGAAAATTTTTTCATGGCCTCGTCACAACACCCTGATTCACCCGTTTTCCGCCGCTTTTTCCAACCCGCCCGCGATGCCCTCACTGGTTCAAAAGCCCGCTTCCTTTGCCATCGAATCTCCGACGAGGCCTACCTCGCCGCCGGTGTTCTCCGCTGCGTGAGCGACTCGCGCACCGGCCGCGACTTCCTCCAGCGCCATGGGGACGGCGGCGGAGCCGACATCTCCGTCGATCTCTTTTTCAAGGCGATTCAAAGCAAGCGCCGTTTTAACAACCTCGCTTCGATCAACGCCGGATTGGCCCCGCTGATGGCGGCCTCCGCGGAGGATCCCTTCGCTTCCATTCCTGAACTCAAAGGCTTCGCCATCTACGCGGGCGACGGCCATTATCATGCCGCCGCGGTTCACGATCGGAAGCGTCTCGACCGCAGCGGAACGATGCGCAAGGAGGCCGCGGGGCACTTCTTCCTCCTCGACCTGCGGACCCACTTCCTCTCCCACCTCGCCGGAGCCGAACAGGGCGCACAACCGCAAACGCGAACACGACATGCACGCGCTCAAGCGTCTTGGGACCGACGCGCTCCGTGGCGGACAGCCCAAGGGCAAGAAGGTGATCCTCGCCTGGGACAAGGCCGGCATTGACTTCGCCTTCCGGCACAAGGTGAAGCAATCCTCGGGTCTCGATTTCATCTCCCGGGAGAAGGAGAACATGAAGCTCATCCGCTGCGGCGAGCGTTCCTTCGACCGCGACGACCACCGCAACGCAGGGGTTCTCTCCGATGAGTATGTCGGTCCCGGAGGAGGAGCCGGGGCGATGCTTCGTCGCATCACCTATCTCGATCCGGCGGAGGGGACCCGCTACGCCTACCTCACCACCGAGATGGGTCTGCCGCCGGGTTTGCTCGTGCTGATCTACAAGCAGCGTTGGGATGTGGAAAAGGTTTTCGACGAACTCAAAACCAAACTGGTGGAGAAAAAGGCATGGGGAAGCAAGGCCACGGCGAAAGCCACCCAGGCGCAGTTCCTCTGCCTGGCCCACAACCTCATGGTGCTCTTGGAGGAGGATCTTCTCAAGGTCGAACAGATCGACAATGCCAAGGAACGGAAGCGAAAATCCGGACGGAAGGAAAAGGCGGAGAAGGACGGGACGAATTTTGTCGCCACCGCGCTCCAGCGCTTCACGGTGAGGACTTTGAAATTCATCCGCTGGCTGAGGAACTTCGTCTACCGCCCGACTTCCCGGGAGGCCGCCCCGGCCCGGCTACGCCATGTCTACGCGACTTTTTAGTGAAGAGTTTTCCACACCGTTGTTATTTAATTATTAATTTCCCTGAATCTGCTGGAGAGAACTTGAGCTCGTCTTCCCGGCGAAGTGCCGTCGGCAGGGATGCCGGCGCTCCCAGGTCGACCGGCGCGGGACTGGCGCGGGGTGGTGAGTCCGCTGGATCGGTTTCCCGTCGCTGCGGGTGTGAAGGAATGGGCTTCGCAGGCAGCGCAGGAGACTTCCCCTGGCGAAACCACGCCGGCAGGGAAGCCGGCGCTCCCAGGGCGCT
>JALRFZ010000719.1 GCA_023253615.1 Verrucomicrobiales bacterium
CGAGATCGAGACCGTCGACATCCTCGACGCGAACGCCGGCGACCACGGCCTGCCTTTCGCCACCAACTTCAATCCCGAGATCAACCTCCGCGAGATCACCGCGAACGGCCGGTATTGGGAGAACGGCGAGTGGAGGGAAACGAAGCCGCTCGAGATCGGGCTCGACTACCCCTTCCCCGATGATCAGGTCGGCACACGCAAGATCTACCTCCTTTACCACGAGGAACTCGAGAGCCTCGCCCAAAACCTGCCCGGCCTGAAGCGGATTCGCTTCTGGATGACCTTCTCCGACAACTACATCAAGCACCTCACCGTGCTCAAGAACGTCGGCATGACCTCGATCGAGCCGATCGACTACGAGGGGCAGCAGATCATCCCGATCCAGTTCCTCAAGGCCATCCTCCCCGATCCCGCATCGCTCGGACCGCTCACGAAAGGCAAGACCTGCATCGGCTGCCTTGTCACCGGCAAACTCAAGGGCAGCGGCGAGACCGCGACGAAGTTCATCTACAACGTCTGCGACCACCAGGAGTGCTACGCCGAGGTGAAGAGCCAGGCCATCAGCTACACCGCCGGCGTCCCCGCGATGATCGGGGCGCGGCAGTTGATCTCCGGCGTTTGGCTGAAGCCGGGGGTCTGGAACCTCGAGCAACTCGATCCCGATCCCTTCATGGCCGACTGCAACGCATGGGGCCTGCCCTGGCAGGTGATCGATGCGGAGCCGCTGCAGGTGGGGTGAGGTCCGGCGAAAACGCCGTCCTGATCCGTGTCCATCCCTGCCCATCCGTGGTCCAATCCTCTAACCGGCAACGATGAGCCTCTACCTGGCCGAAG
This sequence comes from Verrucomicrobiales bacterium, assembly GCA_023253615.1. Classification (GTDB taxonomy): domain Bacteria; phylum Verrucomicrobiota; class Verrucomicrobiia; order Verrucomicrobiales; family DEV007; genus Arctic95D-9. The sequence continues at coordinate 835 of JALRFZ010000719.1, forward strand.
AAACCTTCAAGATCGTCGGCTGTGCGATGGAGGTCCACAATACGCTGGGGCCCGGCCTGAACGAAAAACCCTACGAGAATGCCCTCGCGGTCGAGTTCCGCCTGGCGGGCATCCCCTTCAAACAACAGCCGCCTTTCCCCGTCCTTTACAAGGGAAACGTCGTCGGTGAATGCATCCCCGATCTGATCGCCTATGGCAAGGTCGTTGTGGATGACAAAACGGTCGCAGTGATCGGAGATTCCGAACTCGGGCAAATGCTGACCTATCTGAAAGTGACGGGTCGCAAGGTGGGACTGATCATCAATTTCAAGCACCCCGACTGGAATGGGAACGGGTCGCGCGCTGATCGCGCCGTTTGATTTGGACCACGGATGAACAGGATCAACACGGATACCCTGCCTGACGCACTCAATTCATTGAAGAACATGCCCGACCACCCCTCCACCGGCCTCTACCGCGGCGACATCCCGCGCCTCCTCGCCGCCTTCGAACGCAGCGGGCTCGACACACCCTGTTTTGTCCTCGACCAAACCCTCTTTCGTCGCAACGGCGAGATCCTGAAGCGCGTCCAGGACGAGACCGGAGCGAAGATCCTCCTCGCGCAGAAGGCCTTCTCGTGTTTCGGGCTCTATCCCCTGCTCCGCCACTACCTCGTCGGCACCGCCGCGAGCGGATTGCACGAGGCCCGGCTCGGCCATGAGGAATTCGGCGGCGAGGTGCATGTCTTCTCCCCGGCCTACAAGCCCGCCGAGATGACCGAGGTCCTCAAGATCGCCGATCACCTCGTTTTCAATTCGCTGAGCCAGTGGCAGCGTTACCGCGATGAGGTGCTCGCCGCGAATGCGGGGGCGGCCGGACCGCGCGTCTCCGCCGGACTCCGCATCAATCCGGAATACTCGGAGGCGGTCGCCGAGATCTACGATCCCTGCGCTCCCGGCTCGCGCTTCGGGATGCTCGCTTCGCTTCTCGAGGGCGCCGACCTCACGGGACTCGAGGGACTCCATTTCCACACCCTCTGCGAACAGGGCGCCTCGGCCCTGCAGGGCACGCTGCGGGCCGTGATGGAGAAATTCGACAGCCAGCTCCGGACGATGAAGTGGCTCAACTTTGGCGGCGGCCACCTCATCACGTCTCCCGGTTATGATGTCGAGCTGCTCGTTTCGCTCATCCGCGAGGTGCAGGCCCGATATCCGCATCTCCAGATCTACCTCGAGCCCGGCGAGGCCATCGCCGTGGGCACGGGGGTTTTGTTAGGCACCGTGATTGATCTCGTCGAAAACGGCATGCCCATCGCCGTCCTCGATCTCTCCGCCACCACCCACATGCCCGACGTGCTCGAGATGCCCTACCGCCCCGTCGTCGAGGGCGCGGGCGAGGCGGGCGAAAAGGCCCACACCTACCGTCTCGGTGGCCCGACCTGTCTCGCCGGCGATGTCATCGGCGATTACAGCTTTGATAAGCCGCTCCAGATCGGCGACCGCCTCCTCTTCCACGACATGTCGCATTACACGATGGTGAAGACGACCACCTTC
>JALRFZ010000770.1 GCA_023253615.1 Verrucomicrobiales bacterium
CAGCGGGGCCACCCTCGAGATCTACACCCGCCTCTCGAGCGGCGGCTTTCCGCGCGACGCTTTCGAAAAGAACAAGTTTCCCGAACTCGCCCTGCGACTGGAACTCGGAGTGCTCGAGACCGCGAAGGATCTCCGTGTCACCGGCAAGAAACCGTCGGAAGAGGTGAAGCAAGGCGATGCGGTCGCGCCCATCGTGCCGGTCCTGACCGCTCCCAAGTCGGTCTTCGAGGATGGCGAGGTGATGGAACTGACGGTGGTGTCGCCGGTCGACGGCCACCTTCAGATCCTTTATCAAAATGCCGAAGGCAAGAATCTGCTCCTCTTCCCGAATTCGCTGCAGACCGATGACAAGATCACGGCCGGCAAACCTCTGGTCTTGAGCGGTGCGGACGCCCCCATCGAGGTGGTCGTCGAGGCCCCCTTCGGGAAGGAAACGGTCGTCGCCGTCGTCAGCGACCAGCCCTTCGCGAACGCCGCGGCGATCCAGAAGTCCATCCAGGATGCCGCCGACAAGGATCGTGTCCTCGTCGAATTCGACGACGACCGGCTCGAGGTGAACGTGACCAAGAGTGTCCGCCTCCGCGCGAAGGGCTCGCGGATCGGCTCCGCCCGCCTCGAACTCGAGACGAAGGCGAAGTGAACCGGAAATTGTGAACTGTGAACTGTGAACTGTAAAATCGACCTCATGCGAACTACCACTCATCCTGTCTTCAAGGTCCTTGCCTCCGCCCTCGTCGTTTTCGCCGCCTCGGGATCCGCCCCCCTGCGCGCCCAGGACTCCCTCGGCGACCAGCCCAAGAGCGTGCGGCTGCGGGTGCGCGAGGCGGCGATCGATCCCAAGGTCGAGACCGCCTTCGCGGTAACGGTGTCCGTCCAGCAGGACGGCAAGGCCGCCGAGACCCGCGAGATCGACGGCATCCCCGTCGCGGTGCTGAAGAACGCGACCTCCTTCGTCGTCGAGCTGAAGTCCGAGCGGGATGGCTTCCTCCGCGTCTTTTACCACAACGCCAAGGGTGAGCTGATCCAGTTGCTTCCCAACCAATTCTCCAAGGAGGGCTTCATCCGGGCCGGGACCCCTCTCCTCATCGGCGGCCCTGGAGATGACTACGAACTCGTCGTGGAGCCCCCGCTGGGTGCCGAATGTCTCGCCGTGCTCGTCTCCACGCGCCCGTTCTCCGACGAAGGCCAGGTCTCCGCCCTTCTCCAGGAAAAAGCATTCATCGAGGTTCCTGCCGAAGAAGTCGCCGATGCCGGTGTGGCGGTGACGAAAAGCGTCGCGCTCGTGCCCCGCGAAGCCCTCGTCGGTGCCGCGGTGCTGCACACCGAAACCGTCGAATGATGCCGATCTCCCGGATTCCGAAACACTCTCCTGAAGCCATGAAGATTCTTTCCACTCTTTTTCTCCTCTTGGGCGTGATCGCCACAGGACCCGGGATCGCTTATGCCCAGAAGACGGAAGCGCTCGATGCGGGCAAACTCGATCATCTAAGGAACGCGCCCAAGGTCGAAACGCCCGCCCTCGACGTGCCCAAGTCGTTGGGCGCCGCCCTTGCCCCGCCTCCGAAAACGATCCATTACGACGAGGCCAAGAGCGTGAAGATCGTGCCCCGTGCGAACGGCACCGTCGAGGAGCAACCCTTCGTGCCCATCCCGATTCTCTTCAAGGTGAACTCGGACAATCTGCTCGACGCCACTTCGGCCCACAACGTCCGGCTCCTTGCCCAAAAGCTCGCCGAGATCCGCCGCAGCGATCCCGCGGCGTCTTTCGTGATCGAGGGCCATGCCAGCGCCGAGGGCAATGAGGAGAAAAATCGCGAGCTGTCTTCCCTCCGCGCCCGACGTATCCAGGCGCTCCTGGGCGATCTGTCCGAGACGCCGGAGAGCCAGTTGAGTGCCCTCGGTCTCGGGGAAGACTTCGCGCGCCATGGAGCCGACGCCCCCGACCACCTCCTCCAGGAAGACCGGCGGGTGTTGGTGGTGAGGACGAAGTAACAGGCTCCAGTTTTGAGATCTTGCATCGCTCGCCGACAAGGGTGGATGGAGCCGCCATGGCCGGTTTCTCCAGACGCCCGGAACCAGCAGAACCAGTTATTTCTTCGCCAGGAAGGTGATGGCCACGGAGATCTACAAGGCCCCGTGTCTTGATCGCGTCTCTGGAGAACGATGAACCCAATGGCCAGAACCACTAGGTCGATTAAATCGCCAAGTCTTACCCGCATTGCTGTCGGGACGAGATTCTTGCCATCCAATGAGGGGCGGATACCAAATGTCGAGAAGAAGAGGAGGGTTAGATCTCCTGCCCGACAGGTGGTCATCCGGTTTGGCTCTTCCACCTTTTGTCCAGCAATGGTGGCTCCGGGCATTTGTTCGATCCCCCAGCAGCACTAGCCATCCTGTTGATTCCCTGACGAAGATTGGCGAAGAGCTCCCCGATCTCCGAGCCCCCAAGGCCAGCCACGGCTTTTGTGAGGGTTGGCGGACCGCCATCGGTGTTGCGATCAGTTGCTTGAACCGTACTCGGGGATCATGCCCCTTTTGCGGTGTTCCCAATTGATTGTCCTGGGGCGCCGCTTCCGTGGGCGGAGTGAACGCGCTCGCATTAGCCCTGCGATTCTTTTTGCCCGGATTGCAATAGTTCGTAGTCTTTGAGTTGAACGAAATTCCATGGCAGATTCGAAGGGTAGGTGGGCATTCGCATCAAGTTAAGCCCAAAGCCCTTGGTGTGACAGGGGATTTTCTCTTTCGCTTGTCGCGTTCGACGTGTTT
>JALRFZ010000009.1 GCA_023253615.1 Verrucomicrobiales bacterium
GCCCCGCTTTTTTCAAGGCGGCCGCGAGGGTATGCCACGAGAGGGTCGCGCACTTGACCCGGGCGGGGAATTTGCGCACGCCGAGAAGAGCGGCGAGTTCACCGAGGTCGAAGGGATCCACGACCGGCTCTTCCTTCGCCGTGAGCATCTCGATCACCTCCGCGATCCTGGCGTCGAGGGCGGAGCCGCTCAGGCCTTTGATCGCCTCGGTCATGATCGAAGCCGAGGCCCGGGAAATGGCGCAACCTTCCCCCGTGAACCGCACCGCCTCGACCGTCGGGCCGTTTTGCCGCACGTAGACCTGGAGCCGGTCGCCGCAGAGGGGATTGTAGCCTTCGGCCTCTTCCGTGTGCGGATCGAGAAGGCCTTCGTTCCGGGGGCGCTTGTTGTGGCTCAGGATGATTTCCTGATAGAGGTCTTCGAGGTTGTCCATCGGCAAATGTTACGCGCCAGCGGGGAAGTGGCGGCGATACCCGGAACAGGACTCGAACCTGCACACCTTGCGGCACTTGATCCTAAGTCAAGCGTGTCTACCAATTCCACCATCCGGGCGTGTCGCGGGGGCTAACCTGCCACCGCGGCGGGAGATGACAAGCCCGGGCTTGGGGCAGCGCAAGGCGTTCCCCTCCATCCTCATTTCACCGTTCCGTATCCCACGCCGTAGGATCCCGAGGGCGCGACCGGGTAAGCCACGGGGCCCTTGGCGGAATGTTTCCGATGGTTGCCGCAGGCGCTGAGGGTGAGGGCGGCGAGCGTGAGTCCGAGGGTGAGGGAGATGAAGGTGTTCATGGTCTTGGGTCGAGTGGATGGAGGCAGTTTACGGGGCCGCTCTTCGCCGCCTTTCATCGATTGGGGAAAAAAACGCGGAAGTTCCCGGAACCGGCCCGCCCGTTTGCATTGCGGGGGCTTTGCCCTGACAATCCCCACCCCATGTCGCAGCCCGTCGAACTCAGCCGCCAATTCCTCTCCGACACCGGTGGGTGGAAGGAGATGAAGGAAGCCCGCGCCATCCACGCGGCGGGCCGGGTCGCCGGGGCTTCGTATCGCGGGGGTCTCCTCGAAGCCGAGGTGCGCGAGGGCGCGAAGACGCTGAAGGTGCGTCTCGAGATCCGCTCGCGGACCGATGTCGTGAACCATTGTCCCTGCTTCCGCGCGCGGCGCGATGGCATCATCTGTGCCCACGCCCTCGCCGCGGGACTGGAGGTGCTCGAGCCGACCGCGCCGAAGGCCGAGACGAAGTCCTCTGCATCCATGGGTGCCACGTCGGCAACGGCAGTGGTGAAAACCCCTCTCCATCCCGATTGGCCCACCTGCACCGAAGAAACCGACGAGGGAGCGATCCCCGCGTCGTTGCATCTCGTCGTCGCCCCGAATCTCGCCGCCGCCTGGGAGAAGGGGCGCGTCACCGTCGGCGTCGAGGTTTCCCGGGAAGGCGGGCGCGGGCTCTTTCGCGCCCTGCCGGCGAAAGCGCGGCTCTTCCTCGACGCGGGCGACGCCGTGCTCTTCCGCGTGCTGCAGGAACTCTCGCCGACGGAGGTGCCTGGTGCGCTCCTCCTCGGATCGGACGACCTTTCGCGCCTCTTCGCGGCGATTCCGGGGCATCCTGGTCTCACCCTTGGCAAGGCGGGACCGCTCCAGATTTCACATCGGCCTTTTCGTCCGATCCTGAAACGGAGTGGCGGCCTGCGTTTCCGCGTTGAATGGCCGAAGGGCGTCGTGCCGCTCCTCAGTGCCGCGGGGAGCTGGGTTTTTGATGGAAAAGACACCCTGCAACCCGTCGCTCCCGGGCTTGAGGACGCGGTCGATCTCTTCACGAAAGGGACCTCGGTGGAGGGAGGGGCGTTTCCCGAACGCCTTGCTTCTTGGCGGCTCCACTTCGACACGGGCGGGATCGAGGTCTCCCGGGCCACGCCGGTGGTGCGTTTGTTAGTGGAAGGATCGCTCAATCATCTCGATGTCGATCTCGTCTTTCTTTACGGAGCGAAGGAAGTGCCCGCCGCGTCGGATCGGCCCGCGGTCTGGGAGGAGGGCGACCGCCTCGTCCTTGCCGACACCGCGACGGAACGGGCTGCCATCGCCGAGCTCGAGGCCGCCGGATTCGCCCGGCGCGGCGAGGGCGGCCGATTCGTGTTGAAGGACAAGGAGGCGATCCTGCAATTCCTCGCCCACGGCTATCCCGCCTTCCAGCGGCGCTGGGAAACGCGGCCGGGCGAGCGCTTCGAGCATGCCCTCGGCCAAGTCGAGCCCATCGTGCCGACGATGGCCTTCCGCTCCAGCGGAGAGGATTGGTTCGCGCTGGAGGTGGGTTTTGCCACACCTTCGGGCGAGACGGTGTCGCGTCAGGAAATCCAGCGACTCCTCGAATCCGGTCGCCACGGTCGGCCCGGGGCGAAGGGAAAGATCGCCGTGCTCGATCCGCGTTTCGCCGGGGATCTCGGCGAAATCCTCAACGATTGCGATCCACAGCAGGTCCAGCCCGGCACCTACCGCATCGACCAGAGCCAGGCCGGCTATCTGCGCGAGACCGTGGCCGATGTCGGACTGACCGCCACCGGCGAGCTACCCTGGCGCTCGGGCACGGAAGCGATCGAGTTTTACGAGCTGAGCGAAACGCTCGCGGCGACCTTGCGTCCCTACCAGCGCAAAGGCGTCGAATGGATGCAGGGTCTCGCCTCGCGCGGCATGGGCGGCATCCTCGCCGATGACATGGGTCTCGGGAAAACGCTGCAGACGCTTTCCTTCCTCTATTCCGTCGGGGGGCGCTCCCTCGTCGTCTGCCCGTCCTCCCTCGTGCACAACTGGGTGGCCGAAGCGGAAAAATTCACCCCCGATCTGAAAGCGGTCGCGATCGAGGGACCCGACCGCGCGAAGACCCTGACAGAACACCACGACGCCGACCTTTTCGTGACCAGCTACGCCCTCCTCCGGCGGGATGAGGCGATCTGGAGCGAACACGAGTTCGACGTCGTCATTCTCGACGAGGCCCAGCATATCAAGAATCCCGAGGCGCAGGTGACATGGGCGGTGGCAGCGCTGAGAGCCGGACACCGACTCTGCCTTTCCGGCACCCCGGTGGAAAACCACCTT
>JALRFZ010000050.1 GCA_023253615.1 Verrucomicrobiales bacterium
CCGCCAGCTTGAATGCCGCGTCCTCGCCGGGGCCGCCGCCGCCCTGGTATTCGTTCTCACCGCCCCTGCTTCCGCCCAGGAAGCCGATCCGGCGGCGCTGCTCCGCGCCCTCGCGCTCAAGGCCAACGAGGGCAACGAAGAGGCGGCCAAGGGGCTCGCCGACCGGCTCCTCGCCGCGATGCCGGCACGGGTCGATCCGGCCTTCGCCGCCGAAGTCGAGGCCGCGGGCAACGTGGAGGCCGCCCGCCTCCTCGGCATGATCATACTCCGCGCCGGCGAGGAGGATTTCCGCGCGGACGGCATGGCCCTTCTGGAAAAGGCGGTCGAGGGATCTTCGGTCGCCGCGACGGAGGCCCTCGCCGTGATCCTGCTCGAGGGGCAGTTCGGGCAACCCCGCGATCTGGCGCGCGCCGTCGAGCTCCTGCGCCGCGCCCGCCAGATGCCCGGGGCAAAGGAGGCCCACCGGCTCCTCGGCGAGCTCGCTATCGGAGGGCGGGGGATGCCCCGCGACGTCGCACTTGCGATCGAGTATCTGAGGCGCGGAGTCGAGGCCGGTTCCCCCGGATGCCATCTCGCCCTGCACCGCCTCTACCGGGATCCGGAGGGCGGGGCGCACGATCCTGTCGAGGCCGAGCGCCAGGCCCGGGCCGCCGCCGAGGCCGGCAGCGCCGAGGCCGCCCATGAACTCGGGATCTTTTACGAGCGGTATGTCGAGGGGGCGCCGAACTGGTCCCGGGCCGCGGAGTGGTTGAAAAAAGCCTTCGAGGGTGGCCACGGGCCTGCCGCCGTGCGCCTCGCCGACTATGCCTTCGAGGGCCGTCTCGGGCGCGTTGATCCCGCCGAGGGCACCCGACTCCTCCGCGAGGCGGCCGGACTCGGAGATGGCGGGGCCTGCCTGCGTCTCGCCGCCCTTTACGAGAAAGGCGGGATCCTGCCACAGGATCCCGTCGCCTCGACCGCCTGGATCCGCATCGCCGCCTCTTTCGGCCATGCCCCCGCCGAGAACGCCTACGGACTCCGCCTCGTCAACGGCTACGGCGTCGCCGCCGATCCTGCCGAAGCGGCCCGGTGGTTCGCCCGGGCGGCGGCGCAGGGCTCGGCCGACGGACAGGTCAATCTCGCCCTCCTCCTCGAAAACGGAATCGGGGTCGCCGCCGATCCTGTCGAGGCCCGTCGTCATTTCCTCGCCGCCGCGGAGGCCGGGCAGGGAGTCGCGCAGGAGCGTCTCGCCCGCCTTTTCAGCGAGGGTGCCGACATCGCCGCGCGGGATCCCCTCGAGGCCGCCTACTGGGCCGCCCGTGCCGAGAGAAGCGGGGTGTCCGCTGCCAGGGCTCTCGCCGCCACCCTCCGCGCCGCTCTCGACGCGGGCCGGATCGCCGAGCTCGATCGCCGCCTCGGTCCCGCTCCCGCGCCACCCGGAGCACGGGCCGCGGCCTTCCCCTGATCGATCCATCACGCCCTCCTTTTCCGGTCTTTTGGAATCGTTTCCGCTTCCCCTTCACGCATGAATGCCACCCTCGAGATGCTCGGTTACTTCCGCGAGGCCACCGTTTTCTTTTGCGCGCTCCTCATCGGCCTCGGGTCCGTCGTCCTTTTGCGGTGTTTCTGGCGGTCGGACCGGGGGCGCGACGTCGGCGACGGCGTCCGCAAGCTCCAGACCGAGCCCATCCTCCGCGTCGGCGGGGTCGCCCTCTTCGCCGTCTTCCTCTTCGCCTGTCTCACGGCCATGAGCAGCTCCCATCCCGACCGGGTCTCGCTCGTCGGCTGGCCCTTCTTCCTCCTCGGCACGACGATGTTCCTCCTCGGTTTCCTCGATGACCTTTTCGGCCTGCCCGCCCTCCTGCGGCTCTTCGTGCAGATCGCCGTCGGGGTCGCCGCCTACCTCTGCGAGATGCGCATCGATCTGGTCAGCCATCCCCTCGGGGCGGGGGAGATCGAGACCGGTGCCTTCGGGCTCGTCCTCACCGTGATCTGGTTCGCCGCCATCCCGAATCTGATCAACCTCGTCGATGGCATGGACGGGCTCGCCGGCGGCATCGCCCTCTTTCTTTCCCTCACCCTAGCCACCCTCGGGGCCTTCTCGGGCCATACCGAGCTGCTCCTCCTCCACGTCGCCCTGGTCGGCGGCATCGTCGCCTTCCTCATCTTCAATCTGCCGCCGGCGAAAATCTACATGGGGGATGGCGGCGCGTATCTCATCGGGTTCATCATCGCGGGTTCCTCGCTCCTCACCTCGAACAAGGGATCGATCTTCGGGGCGCTCCTCGTCGTCGTCATCGCCCTGGGTTTCCCGATTCTCGACACCGCCCTCGCCATGCTGCGGCGCGGGCTCACCGGGCTGCCCGTGATGCGTCCCGACGCCCTGCATCTCCACCACCGGCTCCTCACCCTCGGATTTTCCAAGCGGAACATCCTCTTCATCCTCTACGGCGTCTTCGCGGGGCTCTCCATCCTCGGTCTCAGCGTCTTCCTTTCCGCCGGCTACACCCTGCCCATCGTCGGCATGGTCGCCACCATCGCCGTGATCCAGACGATGCGTTTCGTCGGGCTGCCGCACAATTTCGCCGAGGTGAAAAAGGTCCTCCGCGACATCGTCGCCGCACGCAAGGACGTCCGCTACGCCTATGCCATGTCCCTCGTCCTCGAGCATGACCTCGAGCGGGTCCCCGATGCCGGCGGTTTCTGGGAAAAACTCCGCGAATTCCTCTCGAGGCTCGGCATCACGCCGGTCGTCGGAGAGCTGCCTCCCCCGGCCGATCCCGAGAGGAAAACCATCGTCGTCCGGATCGACGAGTCCACCCTCTGGGTGCTCCGCTGTCCGCGGCCCGAAGGGACCAGCCGCCGCTGGGAGCGCGTCGCCCGCTGTTTCCTGTCCGCCATCATGGGGGCCCGTGCCCGATGGGGGAGCGGACTGCCGGCCTCCCTCGGATTCCTCGGATTCGAAGATCCCGGAGCGCTCGCGGCCACCGAACGGGCCCTCCTCGCCGCGAATACACCCCCGGCCGTTGCGGCCGAATCCGGGACCGCCCCGGGCACCGGCACCGATCCGGCATCCACCACCACCGGCCTCGGAGCGGAATCCTGATTTCTTGCTTCTGCGAAATGATTTTTATTTTTTGCTACCAAATCTTGACGAGTCGTTCGCCATGATGTTCTAATGCCGCCCTCATCAATGTTCATGTTCCCCCGTCTGACATCGCGATTTCTCTTCGTGCTCCTGTTTCTGGTGCCTGTGATCCCCGCTTGGTCGCAGATGGTGGAGGAGGACAACGGTCTGGTGGCATCCGGTCTTGATTCCGTGCTGGCGTCCGCGGAGCAAGCTTCCGCCGGGGGGGGGCGGCTACGACAGCCTGCTTCCGGGGCCCCGGGGCTGGAGGATTCGGCCCTCGGTTTCGTCCTCTTCCCCGACCTGAAATTCGACCTGATCGGTTCCACCTCTTACATCTTTGATTCGAACACCACCCAGAGCCCCATCGCGAACAGCACCTCGGTCTTTGCCTTCGGGCTCGCCGCCATCGCCAAATCCGGTGATGAGAAGAATCGCGGTGCCTACTACTCCCTCGATTACAACGGCCAGGCTTTCCTCTACACCGACTCCGCCGACGATTTCGGGCGCGATCCCTACGAGCATTACTTCAGCGGTCTCGTCGGCGTCAACGGTGGCAAGACCCGTCTCCGGCTCGATGTCGATTACCACCGCAACAACGGCAACTCGATCCAGTGGGACAACATCCAGCGCGAGACCCGGCGTGCCGCCAGCCATGATTACAATTTCACCCTCAGCGGCTCGCGCGATCTCCACCGCGGTGATCTGCTCTTCTCGACCGGCTACGCCCTGCGCGATTTCGATCCCGGCACCGGCTTCGGCGATGGCGAGAACACCTTCGGCGATCTCTCCTACATGACGACGCCTTCCTTTGCGCCGAAGTCCACCGTCGGTCTCGGCGTCCGGTTCGGTTCCGACGATTACGACGGCCAGTCCTCGCAGGACTATACGACCCCGTCGCTGCGCTGGGGCTACCGGCTCTCCGGCAAGACCTCGATCCACAATTCGCTCGGCTATGAGTTCCGCTCGATCGACGCACCCGGATCGGTCGAGTCCGAGAACGTCGTCTACAACGGCAGCATCAACTGGGCCGCCACCTCCAAGACGGGCTTCGCTCTCAACTACTACCGGAACGTCCTGCCCTCCTACGTCCTCACCGGCGAGGATTCGACCAACACCGGCATCAGCCTGCAGATGCAGAACGACCTCCCCGGTCTCTTTGCGCTCACCTCCAGAATCGGATACGAGAACGCCGAGTATTTCGCCGGATCGGCCGGGGCCTCGAGCGACCGCGACGACAATTTCGCCCGCCTTTCCCTCGAGCTGACCCATCCGCTCGTCATCACCGAGCGGATCCACGGCCAGTGGGCCGTCTTCTACAATTACAACCAGAACGACTCGAACCAGGCCGCCTTCGAGTTCGAGCAAAGCATCACGGGCATCCGTTTCTCCCTGCTCTATTGATTGTTCCCTTCGTTTCGATCCGTCCTGAAACCCGCTCTCCTTCATTCATGAAGAAACTGCCCACGCTTCTCGCCCTGCTTCTCGCCAGCCTCATGGGTGCTCCCGCTGATCTCCACGCCGCCAAGCGCCGGGACGTGAAAGGCACCATCTACAACGACCCCAACGGCAACAACAAACTCGACAACAACGAGAAGGGCGGACAGCCCTCCACCGTCTGGCTTTACCGTGTCAGCCCCAACGGCGAAAGCAAAAAGGTCGGCAAGGTCGCTACCGACAACGCCGGCAATTACGTCTTCAACAACGTGAAGTCGGGAAAGTATTTCATTTCCGTCCGTTACAACACGAACAAGTTCGCGGTGCGCAGCCGCACCTTCACCATCGGCGGAGGCAGCAACGCGCCTTTCAACGCCAACGTTCCCTTCGTGAGTCCCACGACGGTGAACAAGTATCCCCAGCTCACCTCCACCCCGAATCCGGCGAACCTGGATCAGGATGGGAATGGTTCGACCAACGTGACGCCCTTCGCGCCCTGAGTTCCCCGCCCGCCCGGCCGGAAGGGGCCGGGGTTGGATGAAGGTTCCGGCTTCCGGCGGTTTCACCACCGGAACCTGTTTTCAATACGCGGATTCCGTGGTAGACTGGCGCTCGTCGCAAGAGCCCTCGAATTTCCTCATGAGTGAATGGTTTACCCCGAATCTTCGCCGCCGGATCCAGGGAGGGCTCACCGCCTTGGGTCTCCTCGCCGGATTTGCGATGGTTCCCCTCGTCGCGCAGGACAGCCCGCCGCCGCCCCGCGCCGAGGAGGTGGCTCCGGTCGCCGATCCCGTGGCCGTGCGCCGCACGACCACCGGTGAAGTGCGGGAAAACCTGAAGCTCAAGACGGGCGACATCGTTTCCATCAACGTCTTCGGCGAGGCGTCCCTGACTGGAGCCTTCACCGTCGGCCCGGGGGGCGAGATCGTTTTCCCCCTCCTCGGCACCATTCCCGCCGCAGGGTCCACCGCGATCGAAGTCGGCGAGAGAATCAAGACCCTGCTCGAGACCGATTACATCCGCAGCGCCCAGGTTTCCGTGGCCATCGCCGAAGAGGCCAAGCTCGCCCCCAACACCGTCACCGTGATCGGACAGGTCATGCGTCCCGGGCAGGTCGCCTTCGAGAAGGATACCCCCATGGATCTCTTCACCGCCATCTCCACCGCCGGCGGGCTCACCGAGCGGGGCGACCGCAACCGCATCGAGCTGAAGCGGCGCGACGACGACGACCTCCGCACCCAGTCCGTCAACCTCGACCGCGACCGCGTCCTCAAGCTGCGCGACAAGGATACCATCATCGTCCACGCCCTCCCCGAAAAGATTATCGCGGAGAAGGTCATCCAGACCGTCACCGTCATCGGGGAGGTGAAACAGCCCGGGCAGGTCCCGCTGAAAGACGACCAGCCCCTCGACATCATCACCGCCATCGCCATGTCCGGCGGTTTCACCGACGTGGCCCGCCCTTCGCGTGTCGTCGTGCGCCGCAACACCGAGGCCGGGGTGCAATCCATCGAGGTCAACGTCTCGAAGATGCAGAGGGACAACTCGCAGCCCTTCCTCCTCCAGCCGAACGACACCGTCACCGTCCCGCAGAGCGTCTTCTGAGTCCGGCGCCTTTCTCCGCTTCCTCCGTCTCCCTGCATGAGCCAATCCTATTCCTCCGAGACCGACGCGAACGATGCGGGCCATTCGCGCGGACTTCAGGATTACCTGCGCTGGATTCTGCGACGCTTCTGGATCTTCCTCATCGCCCTCGTCGGTGGTTATTTCCTCGGGCTCTATCTCTATTCCGTCACCCCGCCGACCTACCGTTCCGCCGCCACCATCGAGATCCTCCGCGTGAAGCGCGATGCCGCCGACATCGCCGAGGAGGAAAAGATCCGCATGACCGGTGCCGCCGAGATGCTTTCCGCGTCCGAGAGGCTCCGGCTTCCGCAGATCTACATCGAGGCCGCCAAGGGGCAGGTCCTCGCCAATCGCGAGAACATCGTCCCGGCCCAGAAGCGGCTCCCCTGGACGAAGCCGGTGCGCTTTTCGAGCGACGAGCTCAGTCCCGAATTGTTGGGGGCCATGCTCAGCAAATGGGTCGTCGTCCGCTGGCGGACGGATACCGCCCTCCTCGATCTCACCTCCACCCACACCGACCCCGCCATCGCCCGCGATTCCCTCGCCGCCGTCCTCAGTGCCTACGAACAGCTCAGCGAAAGCCGTGTCGAGGGGTCGTCCGAATACGTGCTCGATTACATCCTCGACAGCTCCGCCGAGATCAAGGAGCGCCTCCTCGATCTCGAGAGCACCCTCCAGCTCTACCAGCGCGGCATGGCACTGAGCAAGGAAATCGACGAGGCCGAGCGCCAGGTCGCCGAGATGGAAAAACGTTATCTTCCCAAATGGCCCGCCCTCATCGAGGCCAAGGAGCTCCTGAACATTCTCAAGGGGCGTTTCGTGGGGGAGCTCAACCAGGTCATTTCCCTCTCCGAGGAAGAGCGCGCCTTCTGGGAGAAAAGTCTCGCCGGATTGGCGAACGCCTCACCCGAGGATCTGGCGAACGCCAAACGCCAGTTGGTGGCCACACGCTCCAGCGTGCTCCAGCGCGAACTCGACGCCGAGAAGCTCGTCTACGACAACCTCATCCTCCAGCTGAAGGAGGGCAATGTCACCCGCGGTTTCGCGAGCCGCCAGTTCGACGTCGTGCAGCCGCCCACCATGCCCACGGCCCCGTTCGCACCAGTCAAAAGCAAGATGCTCATCCAGTTCGCCGGAGGTGGAGCCGCCCTCGGTCTCGCCATCATCCTCCTTCTTGGATTCCTCGATCCCACCCTTCGCACCGTTGCCGAGGTCGAGCAGTACTGCGGCGTCCCCGTCGTCGCCGGCATGCCTTCCTTCAAGAAACGGGATTCCCGTTCCGACTCGCTCGAGCTTTCCCGCGACCCCCAGTCGAAACCCTCCGAGGCCATCCGCACCCTGCGGGCCGGGCTCACCTTTCTCGGCACCGCCGAGGAACGCTGCACCTTCCTCATCACCAGCTCCGTCCCCGGCGAGGGCAAGAGCTGGGTCGCCGCGAACCTCGCCCATTCCTTCGCCCTCCAGGGGGATCGCACCCTTCTCATCGACGCCGACATGCGCCGTCCCGTGCAGG
>JALRFZ010000131.1 GCA_023253615.1 Verrucomicrobiales bacterium
GCCAGCGCGGTCTGGGCGCCGTAGCTCCACTGCACGGGTTTTTGGCTTTGATAGACGAGCCCTTTTTCCACCAGAGTCGCGAAGACACGGATGATGTCGGCCTCGTATTCCGGCGAGAGGGTGAGGTAGGGATTTTCCCAATCGCCCAGCACGCCGAGGCGGCGGAAGGAATTGCGCTGGATGTCGATGTATTCGCGGGCGAAGGCCTCGGAGCGGCGGCGGATCTCGGCGGGCTCGAGGCCGCGGGTTTCCTTCACCACCTTGAACTCGATCGGCAGCCCGTGGCAGTCCCAGCCGGGGATGTAGGGGCATTCGTGCCCGGCCATGGACTTGCTCTTGAGGACGAGATCCTTCAGCACCTTGTTCAGCGCCGTGCCCATGTGGACGTCGCCGTTGGCGAAGGGCGGCCCGTCGTGGAGGATGAATTTCGGCAGGGCGGCGGCGCGGCGGCGCTCGACGATGCGGTGGTAAAGGCCGTCTTTCTCCCAGCGGGCGAGGCGATCGGGTTCGCGCGTGACGAGGTCTCCCCGCATCGGGAAAGCCGTGTCGGGAAGGTTCAGGGTCGCTTTGTAGCGGGAGGAGCCGTCGGATTCGCTCATATAGGGCCGGAAATGAAAGGCGGCAAGCCTAGCACCCCCGGCGGGACGGGTCAAAGGGGGAGTGGGGGGCGAACGGTGGTCGATCCGGCCCGCATCCCGTCGCCCCACACTCCAGGAAGGCGGGCTCGCAACCATCTGAGACGGGCTTTCACCTTTATCGAAGCTTGTCGATGATTTGCTCCAGATCACCTTCAACCCGCACGACAATGGCATCGATGGCAAACAGAACTCCGGCCCGGTCCTTGAGGAAATTCGCAGGATGAGCATCGAAAACCGCGATGTCGTCGAGATCGCGATAAAACGAAAGGGATCCTCGATAGCCGGCACAATATCCGGGGAGGTGGGAAAACCTTCGCGCCTCGAAATATGCGATCATTTCCTCGCGGGTTGCGGCCGATCCGACAATGGTCGGTTGCTTGGTGACAATGGCCAGCCCCATCGGTTCCCGAACGACACCCATCAGTTGAATGTCGTCGTCCAGAATCCGGTTGGAAAGAATGAGACGCTCAAGGTATTCGCCGGGCAGCGCGCGAACGAGAGTCGCTTGTCCACTCAGGCCGATCACGGAGAAGCCGTAGGTCCCAGGGTGGCTTTGAGGTAAAACCGTTCGCCACGTTGTATGCGATGTTCTTCACCGCCGGGCTCGAAATCATCCAGTAATCCGGCAGGATCTAACCAGCATTCCCGTCTTTTTGCCCACTCCTCGAGGTCTCTTTCCTGGCGTCCTCGAAGAACTTCTCGCTGGCTCGCCGGTGCTCCTGCTCCTGCTGACGGAGTTCTTCCAAGGAAATCCGAGGCTGACTGTAGCGGGCCTTGAGCATTTCCTCGGAGGTCAGGTTGACGATCACTTTCATCGATCTCCATGGTAATCGAAGCCATGCTCGCGTGCAAGACATCCTCTGGCAAGGTCTCGCTTGCTCACTACGGACGTTCAGAGCGTCGTCCGGCTCGAGAGGCTGGCCCCCTCAATGCGTACACCCCATCGGCCCCTCGAGGCTTTCGAGCCTGCGGAACCAGAGGAATTTCCGGTGCAGCAAGGGGAGCGGTTCGAAGGCTTCGGGATCGCCGTGGATCTGGCCGTCCTTTCTCCCGAGCGACTCCTCCTTGCCTTTGCGGGTGTAAGTCACCTCGAAGTCGCCCTCGTGTTCGCTCACGAGTCGGCGGAATTCGAACCAAGGGAGAATGCGGTGACCGAGATTCGCGAATTGCTGGATCCCCTGAGGGCGGCTCGACGGGCCGAGGATGTCGGGCGCGGAGGTGAGGACCTCGACCATGTCTTTCTGCAGATCAAAGACATCGGCGCGGCGGAGGAACAGGTGGTTGCCCGCGGCCTCGGAGCGCAGGTTGCTGTACATCGAGAAAGAGGTCTGCGTCCGTCCGCCGATCCAGGGCCACAGTCCGTTGAGGAGCACGGGGAGCAGGCCGACCCAGGCGAGGGTGGCCCTGGAGCGGTTCGGCATCGCGCCCGTGGCGGGACCACCGCGCCAGCCGGCGATGAGATAACAGGCGCCGATCCAGAGGCCCCAGGCGAAGAAGGCGAAGAACCCGATGCGGTTCGCGGTCCAGAAGACTTCGTAGCTGCGTGCGATGGTGAGATAGAGCGTGCCCTGGGTGATGAGCACGGCGAAGAAGATCCCCACGACGAGGGCACGGGCGCGACGTCGTCCTTTCGCGATTTCACCTCCGCCGATCCAGCGGAGTTGTTGATCCCAGAGTCCCTGCAGGGCGCGTCCCCATTCAAGGGGAAGGAAGAGCAGGAGAATGGCGAGGATGAGGGTGGTGAAGCTGTAGATGCCCGCGGCCGGATGGATCGAGAGCCAGAGGTGGAAGACGATGGCGGCGACAAATCCGACGTATCGGGTGCGGCGGCAGTAGAGCAGGATGGGGATGCCGAGTTCGAAAACGAGCGAGCCGACCGCGGCGGGGACGAGCGTCCAGCGATCGGTGGGGATGAGATTGCCGAAATACGCGGCGATCTCGACGTGGAGTTGCCCGGCGCAGGAGACGTCGGGATTGAAGTAATCCCAATTCAGCTTCTGGATCACGGCCCAGACGTACATGATGAGCACGGCGGCGCGCAGGACGGGTGCGATGCGGCCGAAGTAGTCGTCGCCGCCTCCGACCGTCGGCGTGCGAAAGAGGACGCGCCAGAGGGCGGCGAGGAGGAAGAGGGTCGTCAAGGCCCCGAGGAGGTAGCCTTGAGGGAAGACCGGCAGCAGGAAATAGGCGGCTTTCGCCAGCACCGCGACGACGAGGAGGAGAAGCCGCGGTTTCCACGCTCCGCCGGCGCGCGCGAGCTCGGCGCGCCCGTCGCCGCGTAGGAAAAAGCCGATCGCGCCGAGGAGGATGATGAGGTGCAGCATGCCCTCGTAGAGAATGTGGTTCGGCACGAAGGGCAGCTTGTCCCAGAGTTGCAGGATCGAGGCGACACCGTGGATGGCGAAGCGCAGGACGCAGTCGGGCCGGTAGATCAGGGCGATGGCGGAGAGGACGAGCACCCAGCCTTCCCACGACTCGGTCCAGAAGGTGAAGGCGAGCTGATGGATCAGGGTGGAGACCCCCCAGACAAAGGAAAAGGTCGCGAAGGGACGGTATTCGGTGCGGTCGGAAACGGCGGCGGTGGTCATGGGGGGCGGTGGTGACGGGTCGGCGCGGGCGCGTTTCAGAGCAAGCGGCAGGACAAAATGTTCAATGGGAATGACAATTTTTGCGCGGGATGAGGTCGTGCGGGACTTCCTCGATGTAGACGCTACCCGCGTCGCGGCAGTCGTCACCCACCATCCATCCGGATTCGCGGCAGAGCTCCATTTGGATGACCTCGCCGGGATCGGGAAACTCCCCGAAATCGTAGCCGATGCGCGAGGCTTCGGTCATGAGATCGTGCCACACGGGGACGGCGATGCGGCCGCCATAGGCGTCGTCCATGATCTTGGCGGGCTGGTCGAGACCGATCCAGACGCCACAGGAGAGGCGGCTCGTGTAACCGACGAACCAGGCGTCCTCGAAATCGTTCGTGGTGCCGGTCTTGCCTCCGGCGGGGGCGGTGAAGCCCATCTGCCGGAGCCCCGCGCCCGTCCCGCCATCGGCGACGACCTTTTTCAGGAGCTTCGAGGTGAGCCATGCGGCCCCGGGGGACAGGACGCGGTAGTTCGCGTCCTCATGCTGGTAGAGGACGGTGCCATCGCGGTCGGCGACGGATTCGAGGAAGTAGGGCTGGTGGCGGGTGCCTCCGGTGGCGAAAGCGCTGTAGGCGCTCGCGACGTCCCTGACATTCGCACCAACAGTGCCGATGTAGAGCGGCGGGGTCGGCTCGGCGCGCTCGGCCGCACCGAGTCCGGCGTGCTCCATCATCGCGATGACGGTGTCGATCCCGGCCCATTCGCCGACGCGGGCGGTCATGGTGTTGCGCGATTGGATCAGGCCGGTTTCCACGGGGAGACGATCGCCGTAGACGCCGTCGGCATTCTGCGGATTCCACCCGATCCTGTCCCAGGGGATCTCGCCCGGAGCGAGGGCCGCATCGCTGACGAGCATGCCCGGAAAGAGGCCGCGCTCGAAGGCGGTGCCGTAGACGAGGGGCTTGAAGACGGAACCCATGGGCCGCCGCGAACGGGTCGCGCGATTGAATTCGCTGTGGGCGAAGTCGCGTCCGCCGACGAGGGCACGGATCGCCCCGCTGTAGTTTTCGAGCACGACGGTGGCGGCCTGGAGATAGGCGGGATCTCCGGATTGATAAGCCGCGTAGGTCGGATGGGTGAAGCCCGGCCGGCTTTCCAATTCCGCGAGGCGGGTCCGCACGGTGCTCTCGGCGGCGGTCTGGAGCCGGAGATCGAAGGTGGTCTGGATCTTCAATCCACCGACCCCGACGTGGGAGGGAAAAAGCGATTTCACCTCTTCCTCGACCATGCGGAGGAGGTGCGATTGCTCGGAGATCTTCGCTTCCTGCCGCAGCATTTCCATCCACCGGGACTGGGGCAGCACCTGTGGCCGCGCGAGGCAGAGGGATTCGGCCTCCTCCCCGGTGATCATGCCCTCGTCCGCCATGCGGTGCAGGGTGCTGCGCATCTCGCGGAGCGCGGCATCGTAGTGGCGGAAGGGCGAGAAACCGTTCGGCGCGCGGATCACGCCGGCGATCATGGCGGCCTCGGGCAGGGAGAGTTCGGAGGCGTGTTTGCCGAAGTAACCGCGCGCGGCCTGCTCGATCCCGTTCATCCCCGTGCCGAGGAAGACGCGGTTCACGTAGTGGGTGAGGATCTCGTCCTTCGTGTAGTGATGCTCGATGCGCCGCGCGATCGCCATTTCGAGGAGCTTGCGCCGCATCGTGCGGCCGGTGAGCCCGAAGGTCATGCGCGTGAGCTGCATCGTCAGGGTACTCGCTCCCTGGACGGTGCGCTTTTCCCGGAAGTTCCGCAGCCACGCGCGGATGAGACCGCGGTGGTCGATGCCGTGGTGTTGGTGAAAGCGCGAGTCTTCCCGCGCCACGAGTGCCTGGAGGAAGTGCGGCGAGATCTGATCGAGCGGCAAGTGCGTGCCGACATTCTCTCCGTGGAGGTAGCCGACAAGGGCGCCGGTCGCATCGGTGACGGTCGACTCCATCGGCATGCGGCCGACCGCGGTGAGATCGTAGCGCGCCGCCTGGCGATCATAGTTGAAAAGGATCAACGCGGCGACCAGGAGCGCGCCGCAGGCACCGACGAGTCCGATCAGGATGACGAGACGGACGAGCGGAAGGGCGAGGAGGCGACGCCAACGCGGGAGCTCCGGTTCCCCCCTTTTCCGGGAGGGAACGATCCGTTTTCGCGGACCTTTGGCGGGACGGGTCATCAGGCGGAGGGTCGGAGTCGGTCCGCGGCTCCGCCGCTCAGGTCATGGCGAGGATGAGACGCACCGAGTCGATGCGCAGCGGCGTCTCGGCGAGGTATTTTTCAAGTTCGGCCCTGGCCCCGACGACGATGGAGACCTCCTCGTCACGCACCGGGTGGCCCATCGCGCGGAGGCGCTCGAGGCGTTCGATCTCCTCGCCGAGGGCTTCGTTCATGCGCTCGATCGCGGTCTCGCGGATTTGCCGGGCGTCGGTCTCGGATTCATTCTGGGCCACTTCGAGGAGGGGCGGCACGGCGGCACGGAGCGCCTTGGATTTTTCGCGGAGGAAGGTCGACGGGCCGGGCCGTCCGTCGCGGCGGATGCGCTCGAGATCGAAGTCGGCGGTGCGGTTGCGGCCTTTCTGATCGACGATCGTCCGGATCGGTTTCGACGGCAGGAAACGCTCGGCGTGGAGCCGCTCGGGCGCGACGCACTCGAGCACGCAGACGGTCTCGACCATGAGGAGTTGCTCGCCCGCATTCTCGAGGCGGAAGAAGGCCGCGTTGCCATGGTCGGTCGAGACGAGGCTCTCGAGCGCGCCGGTGACGAGGGGGTGATCCTGGGTGAGGAAAGTGATGTCCTCGCGGGCGAGAGCGAGATCGCGGTCGAAGGTGACGGAGAGCCCGTCCTCAGGCAGGCCGGGGAAGGTGTCGGCGGAAAAGAGATGCTCGGGCGTGAGCACGTAGCTCCGGTCGCCGAGGTCGTTCACGGTGACGCCGAAGTGATCGAAGACTTTCAGCATGAGCTGTTCGAGCCGGTTGTCCTCGTCGAGGGTCTGGATCTGCGAGACGAGGGCCTGGCCCTGGTCGCGGTCGAAGGAACTCATCTCCAGGAGGTGGTCGCGGCCCTGCTCGAGCTCGGCATCGAGTTTCTTTTTGAAGGCCCGCGTCTTGTCGAGGAAGCCGACGAGCGCCGCCTCGCGATCGACGGGGTCCGCGGCGGCGAGGCGCTCGAGATCGGCGCGGAATTCGCGGTGGATCGTGCCGGCGCCGTGCAGGGTGTGTTCGAAAGCCCCGAGCCCGCGGTGATACCAGAGCGCCTTCAACTCCTCCGCCGTGCCCTCGACGAAGGGCACGTGGAGATGGATGTCGGCGGTCTGGCCGATGCGGTCGAGGCGTCCGATGCGCTGCTCGAGCAAGCCGGGATCGTCGGGCAGGTCGAAGAGCACGAGGTGATGGGCGAATTGGAAATTGCGTCCCTCCGATCCGATCTCGGAACAAATGAGGAGTCGCGCCCCGAGTTCCTCATCGGCGAACCAGGCCGCGTTTTTGTCCCGCTGGAGGAGGGTGAGTCCCTCGTGGAAGACGGCGGCCGACGCGCTGATGCGCTCGCGCAGGGCGGCTTCGATCGCCTCGACTGTCTCCCGCGCGTGGGTGATGAGGAGGAATTTTTCTTCGCCGTGCGCTTTGAGGAGACCGGCCAGCCAATCGAGTTTGCATTCGAAGGCTTCGTCCTCGTTGCAGGCGAGCGGCACGAGGTGGGCGACTCGCTGGGGGAAGGTGTCGAGGACGAGGCGGCGGTTTCGGAAAAGGACGCGGCCGGGACCGTGGAGGTCGATCAGGGCGATGCGGGCGGCGTCGCGGCGGGCCGGGGTGGCGTCTTCCTTGAGACGCTCGGCGGTTTCCTTGCCGAGGAGGGTGCCGATGGTCTTGAGGTCTTTCGCTTTCAGCTTTTCCTCGCTGCGGAGGCGGTCGGCGAGCTCGGAGATGGAGCGGTATTTGTCCGACTCGCGGACGAACTCGTCGAGATCCGCAAAGCGCGCCGGATCGAGGAGACGGAGTCGGGCGAAGTGTCCCTCGCGGCCGAGCTGCTCGGGGGTGGCGGTGAGAAGAAGGAGCCCGGCCGATCCCTTCGCGATCGCCTCGACCGCGTCATACTCGGGGCTGGAGGATTCGAGGCTCCACTCGAGGTGATGCGCCTCATCGACGATGAGGAGATCC
>JALRFZ010000490.1 GCA_023253615.1 Verrucomicrobiales bacterium
GGCTCGTCATCATCGGCGGCATCGTCTGGATCGCGCGGGTCACCGCCTTCCTCGTTCCCTTCATGTGCGGGATGTACATGCTGGCGGCCCTCGTCATCATCCTCGCGAATCTGCCCGCCGTTCCTTCCGCGCTGGGTCTGATCCTTTCCTCCGCTTTCAGCAACGATGCGGTCACCGGCGGGATCATCGGGGTGCTCATCCAGGGCATCCGCCGGGCGGCTTTCTCGAACGAGGCCGGCCTCGGCTCGGCCCCCATCGCCCACGCCGCGGTGAAAACGAACGAACCCGCCAGCGAAGGTTTCGTCGCGCTGCTGGAACCCTTCGTGGATACCGTCGTGGTTTGCACGATGACCGCCCTCGTCCTCGTCATCACCGGCACCTGGCGGGTCAGCGCCGAGGTCAATCCGGGTGGAGCGCGGATTGTCGCCAGCCCCGGATCGACCGAGGTCGTGCGCCGGCTCGAACCGGGCCAGTACGTCCACACCCGCAAGACCGAAGGCGATCACTTCGAAGTCATCGCCCTGGTCAACGGAGCCTTTGAAGATGCCGAAGAGGTCGAAGGCTGGGTCGCGAAAAGCGAGGTGACGAGCCGCGCCGGCGTGCCCGTCACTTCGATGGCCTTCGCCTCGACGATCTCGTGGTTCCCCGTGCTCCTGAGCATCGCCGTGTTTCTTTTCGCCTTTTCGACGATGATCTCGTGGTCCTACTACGGACAACAAGGGGTGATGTATCTCTTCGGTTTCCTAGGCGAAGACCGCGTCCATCTCGCCGTGATCGCCTACAAGGTGATCTTCTGTCTCCTCGTCATCGTCGGCACCTCGGCCTCTCTGGGCAACATCCTCACGCTCTCCGATGCGATGATTTTCGCGATGGTGATCCCGAACCTGATCGGACTTTACCTCCTCCTGCCCGTCATCAGGCGCGAGACCGACCGATTCCTCACCTTGGTCAAAGAGACCGACGCGAAGAAATAACCGACCCGGCGAGTCAGTGCAGCAGGCTTGCCGGCAAGGCCCGGAGATAGGCGCTCATGATCTCGGCGCCGCTCTCGGGCCGCAGCCTTTCCCGGCCCGGGCGCGTCGTCCGCGGCGCGATGCGGGTGCCGTCGCGGTAAGTCCCGTTCGGCATGGCGTGGGACCCGTAGCCCGTCACGATCCATTCCGGCATCGAAACGTCGTCGGGCAGGACCGAGGCGGCCGACTCGACGAGACCGTCGCTGGGACTGTAAGCGGGGGCGGTGCGCTCCACCCACCCGCGCACCCGGGGAGACCACAGCCTCTCGGTGATGCGCCCGTCCGCACCATCGGGCACCATCGCGATGCTGACCCACGTTGCGCGCGGAAAACGAGATCCGATCGGGCTCGCCGCGCCGTTTTCCCACGGAGAGCGGGAAATGTCCTCGAGCATGGCGATCGCCTCCTCCTGACCCGACAGTCGCAGCCATTGGCGCGTGAAAGCCGGGACCGGCCTCGGGGAATGAGCCATCCAATCCGCCACCACCGATCCCTGCACCGTCCCCGCGAGCGAGAGCACCACCGCCAGTTTCGCACGGTCGCCGGCAGGCAGGTCGACCCCGTCCTCCCGCAGGTAACGGATCACATCGTGCGCCCCCTTCGAGAGCATCACGAGGATGACCGAATCGCTCCCTGCGAAGGCCTCCCGCATTTGGCCCGAGATGAAACGGGCGTTCTCCTCGACCGTGCCACGAGGCTCCGTCTCGATGAACCAGGTCGCGAATCCCATCTCCCTCGCCGCATCGGCCGCGCCGCGGAGGCATTCGCGCGTGCGGTCCTTTGTCCGCGGGTTGCCTGCCCGGGTCCCCGGCACGATCACGATCGCCGTGCGAGCCCGCTTTTCCGGTGAGAGCGAAGCGAGCGCATCCGGAAAAACCCGTTCCGGGTCGGCCGTGGTGCGGATGACACGATCCTCGAGCCGGCCGCGGGATTGATCCTCTCTTTTCAATCCGGCCACCAATTCCGCCTTGGCGTCGGCGAGACCTTCCCGCCGCGTCGTCTCCCGGACCCGCGCGAGCAGGGCCGACCCGGGCTCCAGACCGGTGTAGCCCGGAACCCCGCCGAGGTAGGTGCAGGCCGTCATGCCGCACAGCGCGAGCATCGCACCCGCGGGACAGATGCCTCGTACCGCTTTCATTCCCCGCTCCACTCCCCATCCCCGGCGACCTCGTAGACACCCGGAGACTTTCCCCGCGGTGCGCCCGTCAGCAGGGCGTGGATGCGATCCTGCAGCTCGGCTGGCAGATAGGTATCGCTCTCCGGCGAGGTGCGGACCAATCGCTTCGCCTCCTCCAGATCGCCCGCGACGACCGCCGCCTCGATCAGGCGCAATCGTACCGACCAATCCTCCGGCGCCCGATCGAGCTCCGTGTAAAGTTCCCCGAGATCCGCCCTCATCCAACGGATCGAAGGTCCGGGGAGGATTCCGGCGTCCCGCCCCGCATTGGGTGATTCCTGACCTGCATCCTGAAAGATTGGCCGAGGGCCCCGCGTATGTCCAACCTCTCTTTTCCAAAAATGGCCTGAACCGCCCCCTTCATCCGTCATTCGCCCGAAACCGTCACGGACCGGTCATTTGCGAAAACACCATCGAATGTTTGAACAATTCAAGTTTCTGAGGAAACTTAAGCCCTGTTAATTCTCGACTCATTCCATCCATGCGACTTTCCTCCCTTCTTGCCCTCGTCGCCCTGACCTTCGCCACACCCGTCACCGCCCAGGACATGACGGTCGCGATCCGCGCCCAGGCCGCCAAATCAGGCAAAGGCATCGCCGGTTGGTATGCCGCGCGGGGCAACCGTCCGGTGTGGTCCGGAGAATACATCGGAGGGCTCGCCCAGTTCATCCAGGCCCTCGATGCGCACGGTCTCTCGCCGCAGTTGTTCCAGTTGAGCGCCTGGGATGCCCAATGGCGGAATCCCAGCCCCGATCCGGCGAAGCTCGCCGAAGTCGAGGTCGGCACCACCCAGCTCGCCCTCTATGCGATCCAATCCGTCGCCTATGGCTTCGTCGATCCCGCCACCGTCCACCCGAAATGGGCTTCGATCCCGCGTCAGGTCACCTCGTACCAATTCCTCGATCAGGCCCTGCAGCGCCCCGCCTCGCAGTTCGCCTCCTACCTCCTCGAAGTCGCTCCGCCCCAGGACTCCCGTTATGCGGAGATGGTGAAAACGCTCGCCCGCTACCGTCAGATCAACTCCATGGGCGGTTGGAAAGACCTCCCCGCCACCGCCCAGCCTGCCGGTCCCGGCTCGAAATATCCCGAACTGAATCTGCTCACCTCTCGTCTCCAGGCCGAAGGCGACCTGCCCGGTGGCACCGCCAAGAGCCGCAAGGGCACGATCGACAACCGCACCGGCGACGCCCTGAAATCCTTCCAGTTCCGTCACGGGATCGAGCCCGATGGATTCATCGGCGCCGCCACCCTCGAGGAGCTCAACACCGACACCTCCGTGCGGGTGAACCAGATCATCATCAACATCGACCGCCTCCGCTGGATGCCGCGGAGCTGGGAAGACCCGGAACACATCGAAGTGAACATCGCGGAAGGGGCTCTTCGGGTTTATCAGGGCATCCAGGAGAAATCGGTCATGCCCGTGGTCGTTGGCAAGAAGGGCGTCAGCGAAACCCCCGTCTTCCACGGCAAGGTGCAGGACGTCTATTTCCGCCCCGTGTGGAACGTCCCCACCTCCATCGCCCGCCGCCTCCTCATCCCGGCCGCCCTCGCGGCTCCCGAGGGACCGGATGCCTACATGCGCAGCCACAACTACCAGGTCATCTCCTCCTACGGATCCTCCACCGTGCTTCCCAACACCGTCGACAATCTCAACAAGGTTGCATCGGGTGGATTGTTGATGCGCCAGGGCAGCGGACCCAAGAATTCCCTTGGTCTCATCAAGTTCATTTTCCCGAACGATTCGGCCGTCTATCTCCACGACACGAACATGCCGGAACTCTTCCAGCGGGCGGATCGCGACTTCAGCTCCGGCTGCGTCCGCGTCGCCCGCCCCGTCGAACTGGCCCAGTACATCCTCCGCCACAATCCGGGCTGGACCCCCGAATCCATCCGAGCCCTCATGGACGATCCCAACGTCCATGACCGCCGGGAGCGGCTCAACAAGTCGACCTCCGTTTACCTCGTTTACTGGAGCTGCACCATCATGGGTGACGGACGCGTCCGCTTCGACCGCGACATCTACGGTCACGACGTGACCATGTTCCAGAAATTCGGGTTGCAGTGAGGCCCCGGGTGCGCGCGCTTCCTTGCCGCGACAGCCGTGTCGGCTTCTCGGACGCTTTGGGACGATCCGTTTCCCCGTGTGCGCCGCGCTGGTTCGGAAAAGTGGTGTTGTAGGGCGGAATGGCATTCCGCCGACGGGAC
>JALRFZ010000217.1 GCA_023253615.1 Verrucomicrobiales bacterium
GGCCGCCAGGGAAAGGCATCGAGCAGGGTGCCTGTCTCCGGTTCGATCGCGAGGAGTCCCCCCACGGGCGGATCGCTGTCGTCACCGGCGAAGACGAGGAGGCGGTCTTTCCCCTGCAGCTTCGTGATGATGGGCGAGGCGTAGCCGGCCTGCCAGGCATGCTTCGTGCCCCACGCCAGTTTGCCGGTGGCGAGGTCGAAGGCGGCGACGGAGAGCCCGTCGGTGGTGCCGAGCGGCACGATCACCTTGCCTCCATGCACGACGGGGGCGCAGCCGTGTCCGAAGAAATAGGGGAGACGGTCGAACTCCGCGGCGAGTTTCCGCTGCCAGAGCCGCGTGCCGGTGGCGAGATCGAGACAGGTGAGGACGCTCTCCGCGCCGAGGGTGATGACGCGTCCCTCTTCGATCACCGCGCTGGCACGCGGTCCGTCGTTGAAGCCGTAGCGGTCGCGGTAGCTGCTCGGATAGGCGTGCGACCAGTATTGCTTGCCGGTCTCGGGCTCGAGACACTGGATCACCTCCTCGTCGCCGAAACGGTTGAAGACGACCATTCTTCCGCCCACGATCGCCGGGGTGGTGTAGCTGCTGCCCTTCTCCATTTCCCACACCTTTTTCAAACCGCCCTCTGGAAAGGTCGCGAGCAGCTTGGTCTCCGTCGTATGCCCGTCGTCGGTTGGACCCAGGAACCGCGGCCAGTCGGCGGTGATGGCCCCCTCGGGGAGCGGCTTGGGCGCGGCGTGATAGGTGAGTCCGGGAAAGGCCGTCGTTTCCTTCAAGGTGCCGGCCGCAGGGAAACTCGCGGCTAGTGGCGGGGCGGGATCGATGAATCCTTGTGCCCGTGAAGACAGCGGCAGACCCAAGAGGGTCAAGCCCAGCACCAAAGAGGGTTGAATGACTGACATGCGGCGACGATAGGGGCAATGACCCGGTTCTGCCAAGGCTCGAATGCGCCGGGGGAATCCGGGCGAAAACAATGCAGGGCCCACCGACCGGGTGGACCCTGCAAGGAACCGCTTGTTTTTGACTGTAACCGCCGTTTCGCTCACAAGGAGAAGATCCCCGGCTCCACAACTGTTACTGATGGATTAGTGTCTCCCCGTGGAAATTCGTTCGAAGTTTTTCGGAAAAAATGCGATTTTCCTTTCCGGGTTGAACCCTCCGGTTCGAAAATCCCTGTAAATCAAATTGTTATGGCAAGGATCCTTCTGGTCGAAGACGACGAGGACAACATCGCGTTGCTGACCCGGCTGCTCGAGCATCATGGACATGCCATTTCGGTGGCGGTGGATGGCGCGACGGCGGTGGCGCGGGCGCGCGAGGAGATGCCCGAATTGATCCTGATGGATCTCGAGCTGCCGCCGGCTCCCGACGATTCCCCCGATCCGAACGCGGGGCTCGAGGCGACGCGGCGGCTCAAGTCCGATCCCGTGACGGCGGCCATCCCCGTGATCGCCCTGACCGCCCACACCATGGCCCATCACCACGAGCGCATCGTCGCGGCGGGTTGCGACGATTTTCAGGAAAAGCCGATCTATCCCTTCGAGAATCTCCTCGCGAAAATCGCGCGCTTCACCCCGGACGATGTTTGAGCAATTCTCAGAAAAGGCGGTGGTCGGCACGCTGTTGTTCCTCGGGTGGGAAGTGCTCGCGATCGGCACGATCGTGAACATCGTGATGAAGTCCCGCTCGGCCTCCTCGGCCTGGGGGTGGTCGATGGCGGTGCTGGCGCTGCCCTTCATCACGGTGCCGCTCTACTGGATCCTG
Organism: Verrucomicrobiales bacterium; assembly: GCA_023253615.1. Lineage (GTDB taxonomy): Bacteria > Verrucomicrobiota > Verrucomicrobiia > Verrucomicrobiales > DEV007 > Arctic95D-9. The sequence goes on from JALRFZ010000217.1 coordinate 1,765, forward strand.
GGGCGCTACCAGTTCCGCGGCTACCTCGAGCGGCTCCGCGAGGCGCGCGACAACCACGAGGCGGCCTACCGCGACCACGTCGCGACGATGACGCCGCATCACGCGATCCTGGAGGGCGACGAGGCGCGCTACGGCGGGGTGCTGGAGAAACTGACGGAGCGCCGTTTCACCCGCGGCAACGAGGTCTGCCTGCTGATCGACGGAGAGCAGACCTTCGAATCGATCTTCCGCGAGATGGAGGAGGCGCGCCGCTACATCCTCGTGCAGTTCTTCATCGTGAAGGATGACGATCTCGGCAACCGCTTCCGGCAGTTCCTCGAGCGAAAGGCGCGCGAGGGCGTGCGGGTCTATTTCGTCTACGACGAGATCGGCAGCCACAAGATCCCGAAGCGCTACCTGCGTTCGCTGCGCGGGGCGGGGGTGGAGATCCACCCGTTTCATTCGACGCAGGGGCCGAGCAACCGTTTCCAGATCAATTTCCGGAACCATCGCAAGATCGTCATCATCGACGGACGGGTCGGATTCGTCGGCGGGCACAACATCGGCGACGAGTACCTCGGCAAGTCGAAGCGGTTCGGATTCTGGCGCGACACCCACGTCCGTCTCGCGGGGCCTTCGGTGCTCAGCCTGCAGATGGTCTTCCTGGCCGACTACTACTGGGCGACGCGCCAGGTGCCGGAACTCGAATGGACGACGGTGACCCCGGCCGACGGAGAGGGCTGCGGCGGCGGCGATGCCGTGGTGCTGACCCTGCCGACGGGGCCGGTGGGGCCGATCGAAGGCGGCACGATCTTTTTCCTGAACGCGATCACCCGGGCGCGGCGGCGCTTCTGGATCGCGACCCCGTATTTCGTCGCCGACGAGTCGGTCCGCTCGGCCCTGCAGATGGCGGCGCTGCGCGGGGTCGATGTCCGGGTGATGATCCCGGGCAAACCCGACAAATGGGTGCCGTGGCTCGCGACCTTCTCCTTTCTCGGCGAGATGCAGGCGGCGGGGGTGAGGATCTACCGCTATGAAAAAGGTTTTCTCCACCAGAAGGTGCTGGTGGTGGACGATTGTTTCTCCGGCGTCGGCACCGCGAATCTCGACAACCGCTCGATGCGGCTGAACTTCGAGGTCACCGCGGTGGTGTTGTGTGAGGATTTCGCGAAACAGGTCGAGGCGATGCTGGAGGTCGATTTCGCCCATTGCCGGGAGGTGGGGGCGTCGGATTACACGGGCCGGCCGTGGTGGTTCCGACTCGGGGTGCGGGTGTCGCGCCTTTTCAGCCCGATCCTGTGAACGCGGTGCACTGTTCCGAAGCATGAATGGCTATTTCGATCACAACGCGACCACG
>JALRFZ010000272.1 GCA_023253615.1 Verrucomicrobiales bacterium
AGGTGGAGATTGCGCGGATCCTTCTCCAGGCTGGCGGATTCCGGTTCGGAGGAAAGACGGTAGGTGCGGCTCGTCACCATGAGCCGGTGCATCGCCTTCATGTCCCATCCGCTCTCGATGAATTTTGTCGCGAGCCAGTCGAGCAGCTCCGGATGCGTCGGCTTCTCGCCGAGCTTGCCAAAGTCCGAGGTGCTCGGGGCCAACCCGCGTCCGAAGTGATGCTGCCACAGCCGGTTCACCATGACACGGGAGGTCAGAGGATTCGCGGGATCGACGATCCATTTCGCCAGCTCCAGACGACGACCCGAAGAGGCACGGCCCTCGCTCGTCACCGGATCACTCGCGAGAGGGTGCGGATCATCGCCCGAAGGCACCAGCACCGCGGGCACTCCCGGAGCCATCGGCTCGCCCGGCGCGTGGGCGCTGCCGCGTGCGTGAACGGGCATCGGACCCGGATCGGGGCCCGATTCCGCCACCGCGTTGATCGCGGTCCCGGCCGACGCCTTTTTCCAGTGGGTGATCTCATCATGAATCCGTTTGTAATCGGCGACGAGATCCTTCCCTCCATGCTTGCGGATCGCCGGAGCATGTTCCCTCAAGCCAGGGCCCGCCAGCAGGTTCTCGAACGAATCGACCGCCGCGACGCCCGTGCGAAGCGCGAGATCGATGTATTGCCCTCCCCCCGTCTGGCGGCAATGCACCGCGATCACATTCCTCCCCGTCTGGAGCGCATTCACCGCCGCCTTCGGCAGCACCACCGTCTCGTAGGCGGTGAGGAATCCCTTGGCCTCGTAGATCCGCGTGCCGTTCAGGTAAACTTCGACATCCTCGTCGTGATGGATGTCGAGCACGAGAGACTCCGGCAAGGTCTCCAGACCGAAGTTCGCGCGCATCCAGATCTCGGGTGTTTTCCACTCCGTCACCTCGACAGAGCCGGGAGGTTTGCCTTTACCGAAACCCGAGCGCCCTTTGAACCACGACTTGTTCACAAATCCCACGTCCCGCCAGTCGTCCGAAGGTTTCGTGGTCGTGTAAAACCATTCCGCCCCACCCTTCCGCGCATCCTCCACCAGCGTCGTCACCGCAGCCGGTGTCCCCTGCCCCAGCACGCCGGCCTTTTCGAGCGCCGTGCGGATCTGGGCTTCGACCGAGGTTTTCTCCATCTCCAGAGCGGCGAGCTTTTCCTTTCGCGTCGCTTCAAAGGCCGCCTTCTCTCCCTCGTTCGCCCAGTTCACCAACGTGCCTTCCGTGCGGTAGTGCGTCACGCCCTTGAAGAAGGACATGAAGGAATAATAATCTTTCTGCGAAATCGGATCCGCCTTGTGATCATGACAACGCGCGCAGTTCAACGACGTGGCGAGAAAGGTCTCGCTCGTGATCTGCACGTTGTCGGCGAGCACATCGTAGACGTGCTGCTCGCGGTCCGCCGGCTCGTCGTCCCACTGCATCAGCCGGTGATAGCCCGTCGCCACCAGCGATCGCATCGTCGGCTCGGCGATCTCGTCGCCGGCCACTTGCTCGATCACGAACTGGTCGTAGGGCAGATTCGAGTTGAAGGCATCCACCACATAATCGCGATACCGCCAGATGTGGGGTTTCGGATTGTCGCGCTCAAAGCCGTTCGACTCCGCGTAGCGCACCAGGTCGAGCCAATGACGCGCCCATTTCTCGCCGTATTGGGGACGGGCCAGCAGATCCTCCACCAAGGCCGCGTAAGCCGCCTCCGCATCCTGCGCCGAGGACGCGACAAAAGCCTCGACCTCCTCCGGCGAGGGTGGCAGACCGATCAGGTCGTAGTGAAGACGGCGCACCAGCGTCTCCGGCCGGGCCGGGGGATTCGGAGTCAGCCCCTCCCGCGCGAGCTGGGCGCGCACAAAAGCGTCGATGCCGTTTTTCGACCAAGCGGGATCACCGGGTTGCGGCGGCGCGGCCTTCGAGAGCGGACGATAGGCCCACCATTGGCGGTCTTCCTCCTTCACCGTGAAGCCACGGCGTTCCGTCGCCGCCCCCTTGATCTCCAGCGCCGGATCGTAGGGAGCCCCCATCTCCATCCAGTGCGCCAGCGTCGCCAGCGCCTCCTCCGGGAGTTTGCCCTTCGGCGGCATCTGGTGATCGGCGTCCTTGTAGCTGACCATTTCCAGCAGCACGCTCGACGCCGGTTCATCCGCATTGTAGGCCGCCCCGTAGTGGCCGCCGTGCATCAGTCCCTCGCGGCTCGTGAGCCGGAAATCGCCCTTCAGTTCATGCCCTTCTCCGTGGCACTTGAAACAATGCTCCTTCAGGATCGGGAAGACCTTCTCGGCGTAGTAGGTCTTTGCCGCCTCCGCTTCGTCCGCCGTTGAGAGAGCCGGGATCCCCATCGCAGCCGTGGCCAGGGCGATCGGCAGACGCAGATAGAACGTGTTGAAAGAGCGACTCATGCCATCAAAGAAATTTCAAAAAGACCACCGTCATGCTCTGAAACTAGCCCGGAGATCCCGGGTGGTCTTGTCCCAACGGGAATGCCGTTTGTAAAAATACGACATATTCCGTGCCCCAACGTTCACGCGATCACGCCCGGCCCAAAGGAGCTCCCTTCCGCCTTCCGCCCGCCTCCCCAGACCGCCGCCCACCATTCGCGCAAGCAATTTTCCCGCCTATTTATAATTTGCGAGGATGGATCGACATTGTATGATGAACAATGGGAAATCGCATCACTCGGGCTGGAAAATCTTACTATCACTGTGTCTCGCGTGTGGTGGACCGGAGGTTGGTGTTTCAAGCGGATGAAAAGGAGGTGTTTCGTTCGATCCTTCGCAAACTCGAGACGTTTCTGGGAATCAAGGTGGCGACCTACTGCATCATGGGCAACCACTTCCACCTGCTCCTCGAAGTTCCCGACCGGGTGACGATGCCCCGCCTCTCTCCGGAACAATTGCTGGGCTTGCTGCCCCTGCTGTATGATCCTGCCACGGTGGCGTCGGTTGCCCACGAATTCGATCTGGCGAGACGTAGCGGTGACAAGACTCATGAAGAGGCGATCCTCGACCGTTTCGAGAAACGCCGGGGCGATCTTTCGATCTTTGTGAAGGAATTGAAACAGCGGGTCTCGATCTTCATGAACCATCGCCTCGGCCGCACGGGGACGCTCTGGGAGGGGCGGTTCAGAAGCATCCTCGTCGAAGGCGGAGAGCCCGCACTGCTCGCGGTGGCGGCTTACATCGACTTGAATCCCGTGCGAGCCAGCCTTGTCGAGCGTCCCGAAGACTACCGCTGGAGCGGCTACGGGGAGGCGAACGGAACGGGGAAGGGCTCGCGCAAGGCACGTGCCGGACTGGCCTCGATCCAGCAGGAAGCGCTCGAAGAGCCCGGCTCGACAAGCCCCTGGCCTGCGGTGCGGGATCGCTACCGCCGCCTCCTTTATTTGTCTGGCGCCGAGGAACGCGATCTCTCGGGAGCGGTTACCCGGCGGGGCTTCTCCCCGGAGGAGGTTTCCGACGTGGTCGAGGCATCGGCTCCCCTGCCCCTTTGCGAAGTGCTGCGGAGAAAGGTCCGCTATTTCAGCGATGGCGCGGTATTGGGATCGGCGGGCTTCGTCGAGGAGGTTTTCGAGAGCCTCCGCGCGGCAGGACGGATCAGCGCTACCCGGAAAAAAGGAGCGCGACGATTGCGTGGTGCCGACTGGGGAGCGTTGCGCGTGCTGCGCGATCTGCAGATTCGTGTGATCGATCCCCCGGCCGGGTGATCTCCGATTTCCCGCAAAGGCACCTCTCCCTGATGGAGATCCTCAATGGAAATCGTGCGAGGCACCCGCGGGCAGAGCTTCGCCGATGGTGAGTGCCTCGAGGCACGTCGCCATGAGATGAGTCGTGCCCTCGCCGTCGCGCTGGATCCGGCCGTGGATGAGGAGAAAAGGCTCCGTCGTGATGACGAGCCGGTATTTCTCGAAGGTGTCGCTATAGACGATGGCATTGGCGAGTCCGGTCTCGTCCTCGAGGGTGATGAAAACGACTCCCTTCGCCGTACCGGGGCGCTGGCGGCAGATGACGGCTCCGGCGGTGATGGCGGGGATGCCGTCGGGCAACGTGGCCAGCATGGCGGCGGACAGGATCTCCGGCGGCAATCCGGCACGGGCGAGCGCCATGGGGTGCCGTCCGGTGGTGAGGCCCATCCCGGAGAAATCGGCACGGAGCCGCTCGTGATAAGACATCTCGGGCAAGGGCGACTCCGCCACTTTGCACGAATCACCCATCGGCACGCGGGCGAAAAGATCCCCCTGCTCCAGTGTCCGCACTTCGACCGCCCAGAGCGCCTTCCGCCGCGTTGGAGCCAGTTTCGCGAGCGCCCCGACGGAGGCGAGCCGCCGCATTTCCGCCTGATCGAAACCGGTCCGCTGCCGGAAATCCTCGAGCGACACGAAAGCCCGCCGCGAGCGCTCCCGCACCATCGCCCTGACATTCGCCTCAACGAGCCCCAGGATGTTGACGAGGCCGAGGCGGATGGTGGTGTCGTCGATGACCTCGCAGAACCAGTCCGACCCGACGACACAGGGCGGGAGAAAGCGCAAGCCACGCCGTTTTCCCTCCTGCACGAGGGTGGCGGGTGAATAAAAGCCC